>NZ_VICE01000075.1 GCF_006546775.1 Marilutibacter aestuarii | reverse complement strand
GCCCCGCCTCAGCCGCGGCGGCGCGGCCAGGCGGCCAGCAGGGCCCAGACGCCTCCCAGCCCGGCGACCCAGCTCGAGGCCGGCACCGAGAGGATGGTCGGACCGCCGGCCTCCATCGCGTAGAGCATCACCGCGACGATCAGCAGGCCCGTGCCCAGCAGGGCGGCGACGGTGCGCCGCTGCAGGTCCTTGACCGCACGGGTGAGCTCGGCCAGGTCGCGCGAGCGCATGTTCAGGCTGTGCGTGCCTTCGACCTGCTGCTGCAGCCAGGCGTGCAGCAGGCGCGGCATCTCCGGCGCGCGGGTGACCAGCTCGGGCAGGCGCTTGCGGAACTCGCGCGCCAGCCGCGCCGGGCTGTAGCGCTCGACCAGGATCTTCTGCAGCACCGGGCGCGCGACCGCCCAGATGTCCAGTCGCGGGTCGAGCAGGCGACCCACGCCCTCGATGTTGAGCAGGGTCTTCTGCAACAGGATCAGCTGCGGCTGCAGGGTCAGTTCGTAGCGCTGGGCGACGCGAAACAGCTTCAACAGGACCTCGGCCAGCGAGATCTCGCTGAGCGGACGGGTGAAGTAAGGCTCGCAGACCGAACGCGCGGCGGCCTCCAGCTCGTCGATGCGGATCGTCGAGGGCATCCAGCCGGCCTGCACGTGCAGCTCGGCGATGCGGCGGTAGTCCTGGTTGAAGATCGCCATGAAATTCTCGGCGAGGTAATACTGGTCCTCGTCCGAGAGCTGGCCCATGATCCCGAAATCCAGCGCGATGAAGCGCGGGTTGTCGCGGCGCGCCGGGTCGCTGTCGACCCAGATGTTGCCGGCATGCGCGTCGGCATGGAAGAAGTTGTCGCGGAACACCTGGGTGTAGAACACCCGCACGCCCTTGGCCGCCAGGGCCTTGCGGTCGATGCCGGCGGCGTCGAGCGCACGCACGTCGTCGGACGGGATGCCGTGCACGCGCTCGAGGGTCAGCGCGCGCTCGGCGGTGTGCGACCAGATCACCTCGGGGACGTAGAGATCGTCGCTGCCGAGCCAGTTGCGCCGCAGCACGCTGGCGTTCGCGCCCTCGCGCTGCAGGTCGAGCTCGGCGGCCAGGGTGTTCTCGACTTCGTCGACGATCGCCCGCGGACGGATCTTGTCGGCATTGGGATGGGTGCGCTCGACCAGCGCCGCGACCGCGCCCAGCAGGGCGATGTCGCCGGCGATCTGTTTCTCGATGCCCGGCCTGAGCACCTTGACCACGACTTCGCGCCCGGGCTGGCCATCGACGCCCGGCAGGGTGGCCGCGTGCACCTGGGCGATCGACGCCGACGCCAGCGGCACGGTGTCGAAACTGGAAAAGGCTTCCGAAACGGGGCGCTCGAGCGCTTCCTCGACGATGGCGCGGGCGCGCTCACCGTCGAAGGGGGCGACGCGATCCTGCAGGGCCGACAGTTCGTCGGCCACGTCCGGCGGCACCAGGTCGCGCCGGGTGGAGAGGATCTGGCCGAACTTGACGAAGATCGGACCGAGGTCCTGCAATGCCATGCGCAGGCGCGCGCCGCGCGACTCCGCGGCGATCGCGTCGCTCGCGCTCGGCACGAAGGGACGCGCGAGCTTCAGCCAGCGCTCGGCGGGGGTGCCGTCGAGCAGGTCGTCGAGCCGGTAGCGCAGCAGGACGCGCCCGATGCGCCAGGCCCGCAGCGCCGACTTCATGCAGCGTCTCCGGCGTTGCCGGCGGCCTGGCGAAGTCGTCCCACGCGCGAGGCCAGGCGTTCGACGTCGTCGCGCACGGTATCGACGTCGTCGTGGAAGGCGTTGAGCTCGTCGCGCCCGACCACGTCGCGCGATTCCTCGGTCAGGAATTCGGCCGTCGTCGTGGCCAGGGCACTGCCGGCCGAACGCGCATGGCGCAGCCCGGCGGCGACGGCCTGGGCGACCTGGACACCGATCACCTCGCCGAACACGGCGACGAAGGGCTGCTGCCAGTCCGGATCGAAGCGTTCGGCCAGGCGTTGGAGGCGACGCGCGAGGTCGGCGTCGCCTTCGATGCGCATGCGCCCCACCGGCGGCGCGTCGTCGTTGCGCAGGAACGGCAACTGGGCGATCAGCCCGCCCAGCGTGCCACGAACGGAGAGATCGGCCGACCCGGCCTCGTCCACCGGGCCGACCGAGAGGCGCCTGCCGTCGACCGCCACCTGCAACGCCAGTGGCGGCGTAGCGAGGTGGAGGGCGACGCGGCGACCGTCAAGGGCCTGCAGGCCCTCGCGGGTGTCGGGGTCGAGCTCGAGCGCCCGGTTGAGGGCGGACTCGAGCGCTCGCCCGGCAAGCGGCTTGAGTGCGGACAGCGCGAAGGGGGTCTTGGAGGCCATGCGGCATTGTAGCCGCGCCGCGCCGTCCGTCGCCGCCGCGTCAGACCTTCTTGCGGAAGAACGACACGATCGCGAGGATCAGGAATACGACGAACAGGATCCAGGCGATGTTGCTCGCGGCGCCGGCGATGCCGGTGAAGCCGAGCACGGCCGCGATCAGGGCGATTACCAGGAAGATGATGGCGTAGTGAAGCATGTGGGCGTTTCCGGTCAGGTGCCCGATTGGCACTGGAAACAGCATTGCCGGACGCGCATCACCGCGACGTGAGCGCCGCCCGCTGCATCCAGTCGGCCTTCAGCCTTGTGAGGCCCTCGTCAATGGACACCCGCGGCACATAGCCGAAGTCGCGGCGCGCCGGTCCCATGTCGTACCAGTGCGTGGTCGCCAGCTGCTCGGCGAGGAAGCGCGTCATCGGCGGTTCGCCCTTGAGGTTGAGCAGGGGCCACAGGCCTTCGCAGGCAGCACCGATGGCGTAGGCCAGGCCGAAGGGCAGCGAACCGTGCACCGTCGGCGCGCCGGCGGCGTCGAGCAGCGCGTTGACGATGTCGCGCATTTCGCGGGGCTCGCCATTGCTGATGAAGTAGGCACGCCCGGCGCAGGCGCTGCCGACGGCGAGATGCTCGAATGCATCCAAATGCGCCTGCGCGGCGTTGTCGACGTAAGTGGTGTCGATGCGGTTGTGGCCGCCACCGACGAAACGCAGCCGCCCGGCCCGCGCGCGCTCGGCCAGGCGCGGCAGCAACTGGTTGTCGCCGACCCCCCAGATCAGGCGCGGGCGCAGGGCGACGGTGGCGAGCGTGTTGGAGTTGGCCGCGAGCACGGCCTGTTCGGCGAGCAGTTTGGTCGATGCGTAGGGTGCCTTCAGGTCGCGTCCGTAGGGCACCGTCTCGGCCGTCCCGCCCTCGACCGGATGGGTGGCGCGATGGGTCACGCTCGGCGTGGAGGTGTAGACCAGGCGGTCGATCCCGTGCACGCGGCATGCCGCGATGACGTTGTCGGTGCCGATCACGTTGGCCTCGTGGTAGCTCTCGTAGCTGCCCCAGGCACCGGCCTTGGCGGCATTGTGGAACACCGCCGCGCAGCCGCTGGCGGCCGAGATCACCGCGTCGCGGTCGGCGAGGTCGCCCCGCAACTGCTCGACCTGCATCGCCTCAAGGGCCGGATACTCGCCACGATTGAAACTCACCACGTGGTGGCCCTGGGCACGAAGTCCGCGGCACAGGGCCTGTCCGAGGAAGCCCCCGCCTCCGGTCACCAGAATCTTCATCGCGAACTCCCCTTGTGTCCGTGCCGGCGACCCCCGGCGCGCGACAAGCCTACCCGACCGGGGTGCCTGCGGGGGCCGCATTCGCGGATGGCGGACGTCAGTGCCGTTCCTGCGCCCAGCGGGCCAGGCGTTCGCGCCCGATCTTGGCGTTGTGGCGGATGTCCACCGGGAACCCGGGGTGGCGCAGGAAGGCATCGACGGCCGCGGCGCGTGGCTGCGCGCGCGCGATCGCACGCAGTTCTTCCTCGATGCGGGGCCACGCGTCGCGGCCCACGCCGGGGGCCAGTTCCACGCACAGGACGGGGCGCTGCGCACCGGCCGGCCCCAGGCCGACCAGGGCCGTGCGGCGCACCTCGGGGTGAGTATTGAAGACCGGCTCGACCTGCTCGGTGTACATCGGTCCGGTGGCGGTCTCCACGCGATGCGACTTGCGCCCGCAGAACCACAGCCGGCCGACATCGTCGAAGTAGCCGACGTCGCCCATCCGGTGCACCACGCGCACGTCCCCACCCTCCCCCTCGCGGATCTTCGCCAGGCGGGTCTGCGCATCGCGCCGGAAGTACGTGTCGGTGGCGGTCGGACCGGCCACGGTGATCTCGCCGACCTCGCCGGCGGGCAGGACCTCGGCGCCTGACCAGTCCGCGATCGGATCGTCGGTGATCCGGATGATGCGCACCTCGTTGGGCGCGACCGGGCGACCGACGCAGGTGCCCGCGCCGGCCTCCGTGGCGGCACGCGTGGCCTGCAGTTCGCGGCCTTCGATGACCGCGACGGGCAAACATTCGGTGGCGCCGTAGGGCGTCCAGAACTGCGCGTCCTCCGGCAACAGTTCGCGCATCCGGGCGACGACCGCCGCCGGCACCGGCGCCCCGGCCGAAGTCACCCGCTTGAGGGTCGGCAGCGGTTGGCCATGCGCGGCGAGTACCGCCATCAGGGCCGGCGAGCCGAACAACTGGTCGACGCCGAAGCGCGCGATCGCCGCGTGCAGCCGGCGCGGATCGGCGCGCGCGGGCCGGGTCGGATCCATGTCCGGGATGATCGAGGTCAGGCCCAGCGCGGGATCGAACAGGGCGAACGGCGGGAAGGTCGGCAGGTCGACGCCGCCCGGCTGCAGGCCGAAGGCGTCGCGCAGCATGTCGACCTGGGCGACGAAATGGCGATGCCGGTACACCACGCCCTTGGGCACGCCGGTCGAGCCGCTGGTGAACAGGATCGCGGCCACGTCGTCGGGCGCGGTGGCGGCCAGCTGCGCAGCGGCGCCGGCCCCCTGCGCCTCGATCGCGGCCAGGGTGGCGTCGGCCAGGACCGCGCGCCGGCCGGTGGTGACACGGATCCGCGCCGACTTCGCCCAACCCAGCACGACCCGCGCCACCTGCGCCAGCGGGATGCCGATGAAGGCCTCGGCCCCGGCCTCGTCCAGGCACTGGCGCAAGGCGCGGCGGTCGATGCCCGGGTCGACCAGCACCGGGACCGCGCCGATCTTGAACAGGGCGAACATCAGCAGGAAGAACTCCGGCGACGGTCGCACCATCACCACCGTGCGCGTCCCGCGGTCGATCCCGCGCGCCCGCAGGCCGGCACCGATGGCGTCGCTGCGCCCGTCCAGTTCGCGGTAGGTGAGGGCCTGGTCGTAACGCGCCAGGCCATCGGCACCGCGCCGGCCGGGGCAGCGCATGGCGACCTGGTCCGGGGCACGTGCGGCCAGTTCGGGCAGTCGCGCGGCGATGTTGCAGGGGGGCGTTCGGCCGCCGGCGGCGGCAGGATCGTGGGCACTCGTCATGGCCTCATTGTCGCCGCTCGCGGCGCCGCCGGGCCAATCCGGGCGCGGCACTTGCGCGCGGCCCGGAAACCCCCACAATTCCGCCACCCCGCGAGGCGTCGACGGCCCGCGCCCTTTCCCTCTCCCGAGCGATGGCGGCCATGAGCCACCCCTGCCTGACCTGCGGCGCCTGCTGCGCCCACTTCCGCGTCTCCTTCCACTGGGCGGAGACCGCGCCCACCCTCGGCGGCACCGTGCCGGAAGCGCTGACCGAGAAGTTCGACCACCATCGCGTGGTCATGCGCGGCACCTCGTCCAAGACCCCGCGCTGCATCGCGCTGGACGCGGAGATCGGCGTGCGCGCGCGTTGCAGCATCCACCCGATCAAGCCCAGCGTCTGCCGCGAAGTCCCCGCGTCCTGGGAGTTCGGCGCGGCCAGCGCGCAATGCGACAAGGCGCGACTGGCGCACGGGATGCCGGTGCTGACCCGGGCCGACTGGGACTTCCCGACCGAACCCACCGAACCGCCGACCGAGCCGCCGGCCCCGATCGCACCCCTGGCGGCCTGAAGCGCCTGCCCGCGCTCAGAGCGGGTGGCGGTCCAGGAAGTCGCGGATCATCGGCACGAGCACCTGGGCCTTGTCCTCGAGCACGTAGTGGTTGGCGTCCTCGAAGGCATGCACCTCCGCCTGCGGCAGGGCCGCGGTGAAGCCCTCGAGGAAATGGCGATCGAAGACGAAGTCGCGCAGGCCCCAACCGATGAAGGCCGGCCTGTCGGCGTACTCGTGCAGCACCCGCGCCGATTCGGCGACCGGTGCCCAGGCGCGGTCGCCCTCGCCCAGCGGGATGTCCTGCATGAAACGCAGGGTGCTGATCGCCTGCCGCCAGCCGTTGTACGGCGCCTCGAAGGCGCGCCGCACGTCGGCGGGCATGCGCTCTTCGACGCCCAGGCGGGTCGCGCCGCGCGCGAACAGGTTGAACGCGCGGATCATGAAGCCGCCCAGCTTCGAGTCGCGCCCCAACGACAGCTGCCAGGGCATGGGCTTGGCCGGCGGCAGCGGGAAGGCGGCGGTGTTGAGCACGACCAGCCGGCGCACGCGCTCGCGACGCGGCAGGGCCCAGCCGAAACCGATCATGCCGCCCCAGTCGTGCACGGCCAGCGTCACCGGCCCGTCGACGCCCAGATGTTGGAGCAGGGTTTCGACGTCGTCGATGCGCGATTGCAGCGTGTAGGCATAGGCGTCGTCGCCGGGCCGGTCCGACAGGCCCATGCCGACGTGGTCGGGGACGATGCAGCGGTAGGCCTTGCCCGTGGCGGGATCGGCCAGGCCGGCCACCAGCTTGCGCCAGTAGTAACTCCAGGACGGGTTGCCATGCAGCATGAGCACCACTTCACCGTCGCGCGGGCCCTCGTCGAGGAAGCTCATGCCGATGCCCGGGCGCACTTCGAAGCGCTTGGGGGTGAACGGGTAATCGGGGTAGGCGGTAGCGGGCATCACGGACTCGACGAAGGCCTGCAAGGGCCGGGGGCGCCCATTATCCCGCCCCGGGACCGTTCCGCCCACCGCCGCCCGGTTCAGGCGTCGTACCGCGACCAGAGCGCCTCGAACTGGCCGCCGAAACAGCGGACCAGGTACGCGTCATCGGTCACCGTCAGGTTTTCCTGGTTGTACGCGCTGGCGCTGCGGGTCCAGTTGAAACTGCCATTGGCCAGCAGGCGGCCATCGAACAGCGCGAACTTGTGGTGCATGTGGTGCTCGCTGGCGTCCAGCCGCACCGCGACGCCTTCGGCCTGCAGCCAGCCGATGTCGTTGCCGGTGTCGTGGAACTTGTCGTTGTCGCTGATCACGCGCACCCGTACGCCGCGCCGATGGGCCTCGACGATGGATTCGCGCAGGCGGTCGTCGGAAATGGTGTAGACACAGATGTCGATGCGCTCGCGCGCGCCGCCGCACAGTTCGCGCAATTTGCGCAGGCACGCATCGCCGGGCGTGAAGCAGGCACTCGACGCGACCGGGGTGGCGTCGCTGGCGACGTCCAGGGTCCTGACGACCTGTTCGAGCCACTTGAGGCCGTCGAGCGCGACGTCGGGGTCGCCCTGGATGAGGTCGCGCGCCATCGCGAAGGCGCGGTTGCGCAGGTAGCGCACCCGCTCGCGGTCGAGTTGCCCGCCGAGCGCGCGCAGGGCGTGCTTCTCGTCGGTGTCGAGGCGATGGTCTTCCACGCTCTCGCGCAGCATCCGGTCCAGGGCATCGAAATCCATGCGGTCTCCGGCTCAGCGGCGGGTGCGCCCGTGCAGGCGGTCGGCGAATTCGGCCAGGGCCTGTTCGAGCTGCTTCTGGCGCTCGGTCTCGCTCAGCGCGGCCGGCACCGTGCGCCCGTCGAGGTGGGCAACGAGCTGCCCGAGCAGCAACGACTGTTGCTCGGACCGCGCCTGCAGGCTTTCGGCCAGCGGCGCGAGGCCGTCGAGCCAGGCATCGGCGCCCTCGCGCGGCGTGGCCACGGGCGGCGACACATCGCGCTCGGCCAGGCGCTCCAGCAGGGCGAGCAGGCTCGACCAGCGCGCCGCCTGTTCCGGATCCACCGCCGCGGCCTGTCCACCGCGTTGCCCGAGGGCCTTCAGGCCTTCGACGAGGTCCGCGAGCTGGGCGACCACGCGTCCCCCGACGTCGGCATCATCGGCGCCCATGGCCTTGTTGCGCAGGAAGTCGCGCTTGATCTGCGCCCATCGCTCCCGCTGCGCGTCGTCCATGACGCCGCGCAGTTCGGCCAGTTTCAGCAGGTTCTCCTCCGCACCGGTCGTGAGCAGCTGCGCCTCGCCCAGGTAATGGTCGGCGATCAGTTGCTGCAGCTCCGCCTCGTTCATGACCGGCGACACCTTCTCGGCCAGCTTGTTCATGTTGCGATAGCTGCCCTGCAGGCGGAACGGTGGCTCGGTGCGGTACTTGTCGGCCTGGGCCGCGCTGGCGATGTACTGCTGGTTGACGCGATAGACGACATCGCGGATCCGCAGCAGGCGCTCGAGGGTGGCGGTGATCTCGTTGATTTCCGCGCCGCTGTAGGCGTGCGAGAGGGCGTTGGCGGAGAACTCGCGCCCCTGGGCACGGTCAACGAAGCGGTACAGGTCGGCCAGGTCGCGGGTGGCCAGCGGCGCCAGCACCGGGTTGGACGTCAGCGCGTTCTCGATGTAGCTCAGCGTAAAGGAGTCCTCCATGCCGCCGAGCACGTCGCCGAGGTTGTAGATGTCGGCGCGGTTGGCGAGCATGTCGGGGATCCGGAACACTTCACCGGATTCCGTGTACGGGTTGCCGGCCATGACCACGCAGAACTTTCGGCCCCGCATGTCGTAGGTGCGGGTGCGCCCCTTCCACACGCCCTCGATGCGCCGGGTGCCATCGCAGAGCGAGATGAACTTCTGCAGGAACTCGGGGTGCGTGTGCTGGATGTCGTCGACGTACAGCATCACGTTGTTGCCCATCTCCAGCGCCAGGTTGAGCTTGTGCAGCTCCTGCGCGGCGGTGGCGTCGGGTGCCTGCGCCGGGTCCAGCGAACGCACCTGGTGGCCGAGCGCCGGGCCGTTGATCTTCATGAAGTTCAGGCCCAGCCGGTGGGCCACGTATTCCATCAGCGTGGTCTTGCCGTAGCCCGGGGGCGAAATCATCATCAGCAGGCCCATCAGGTCGCTGCGCTTGGACTCGCCGACGGTACCCATCTGCTTGGCGAGGTTGTCGCCGATCACCGACAGGTAGACGTCGTTGATGAGCTTGTTGCGCACGAACGAGCTCAGCGGCCTGGGCTTGAATTCGTCCAGGCGCATGGCCTCGCGCTCGCGCGCCACCACCGCCTGGCGCTGCGCCTGGTAGCGCTGGAAGCCCGGGACGAAGTGCTCGCGATGCCACTGCAGGCGTTCGGCGAAATCGTCCACCGCCAGTCGCATGCGCCCATCCTCGATGCGGGGGTGCTCGCCCAGCAGCCCCTCGACATCGGCATGCAGGTCGGTCTCGGTGACGCGCAGCGCCAGCGGGTCGGCCAGCAGCAGCAGTGCGACCGCCTCGTCGACATGGCGTGCCAGGGGCGCGTGGCCGGGGTCGGCGCACAGGGCCTGCAAGGCATCGCGCGCCAGCGACCAGCGCGCGCCGGGCCGGTCGGCGAGACGATCGAGCGCCTGTTCGAGGTCGTCCCGGGCGGGGGCCTCGCCCAGCCGGGCACGCAAGGCGTCGAGGAGGTCGCGGGCATGGCGGGTGACGAGGAACTGGGGGTGTCGCGCCGCCAGCGCGTCCACCAGGTAGACGGCGGCGGGGCGTGCCAGGCCCGCGTCGAACGGCATCGCGGCTGCCCGGGCATGCGCGTCGATGGCGTCGGCAACCTCCCCGACCAGGCGGTCGATGCCATCGCGGCGACCGAGCAGCCGGGCGATGTCGTGGAGGGTACGCGCGCGGTCGGGCCAGTGCGCGCCGACATCGTCGTCGCGCAGTTGCCCCCAGGCCCACCAGGCCAGGGCGCGCGCCGCGGGCGCGTGGACCAGGCTGCCGGCCGTCGCCTGCAGGGGCAGCAGCGCCTGCAGGATCAGCGCTGCGTCATGGTCGTGGATGCCCTTCTCGTAGCCCTCGCGGTAGCGCGGGGCGGCGAAGTCGCGGATGCGCCGGTCGAGCGCGCCCGCCTTCGCTGCGTCCTGGGCCAGCATGTCCAGGTCGAGGCCCTCGCGGCCCTCGCGCGCCGCGTCCAGGACCAGGCCGGCGAGGTACTCGCCGCGATAGAGCTGGCTGGACTCCGAGTCCAGCGACAGCTGCCAGTACGCGCGCGAGTCGTCCAGGGTGGCGTCGTGGAGGGGCTCGAAGTAGTCGGTCCCGGTGAGGTGCAGGGACAGGCCGTCGCCGCGCGGCATCACCGTCAGGTCCAGCGGCTGGGTGTTGACGCTGAAGCGATGGCGCGGGCCGAGCTTGATGACGTCGCCGCCGGCCTCGAACAGTTCGCTGCGGTCTCGCAGGCCGCGCACCGCCTGGTCGCGCGCGCCCTTCAGGCGCGACTCGACGTCGTCGGCGCGGACATTGTCGCGCAGGTTGCGCAGGCGCTCGACGAGTTCACGCAACTTGAGGATCAGCGGATCGCCGGCAAAGAAGGCATGCAGTGCGTCGGCATCCGCGAGGCGTTCGGTGCGGCGCGGCAAGCCCTCGAGGATCCGCAGGGCGGCGTCCGCCACTGCCTGGGCCTTGCGCTGGCGCTCGTCCAGCAGGGCCTGCTTGTGCGCCTCGAAGGTTTCGAGCATTTCCTCGCGCTTGGCCAGGATGTCGGCAAGGAACTGTTCGTGCTCGCCGAACTGGCTCTCCAGCTCCTCCAGCTGGACCATCAGGCGCGACAGCTGCTCGTCGCAGCGCTCCGGGTCCTGCGACAGCGACAGGGCACTGGCGATGCTCTGGCTGAAGAGGCTGAACTGCGCGCCGAACTGCGCCATGGATTCGTTCGCGCCCAGGGCCTTGCGTCGCTGGTCGGCGCGTGCCTTGGCCTGGTTCAGCCGCGCATAGACCCCGGAGATGGACTCGACGATGCGCGTGCGCTGGGTGGCGTCCTCGACCTGGAGGCTCGCCATCAGTTCCGACAGCGTGTCCAGGTCGGCGGACATCGCCTGCATGGCCTCGAGGGCACCCGACAGCGCGCGTACGCTTTCGGCCGCCTGCGCGTCGCGATCGAGCGCGTCCAGGCGATCGGCGAAGGGCTGCAGGGCGCGGTCGCTGGCCAGGAAGGTCCCCGTCGCCTCGCCGATGCGCGCCTGCGCGGCCTGCACCTCGGCCTCCATCGCATCGACCGCGTCGACGTCGATGTAACGCTGCTCGCGAAGCCCCAGCAGGTGGCCGCGATGGCGCGACAGCGCGCCCAGCGCCTCCACGTAGGGCTGGACGGTGTCCCAGTCCTGCGTGAGCAAGCGCCCCATGAGTGCCTTCTGTCGCGTGGCGGCGTCAGCCATGGCCTCGCGCGACTGCCGGCGGATGCCCTCCACCTTCTCGTACTCGTCGATCACCGACTCGCTGGTGGCGACGATCTCGTGCAGCAGGGGGGCGAGCGCACCGCCTTCCGGATCGGCGATCCAGTGGTGGAGGTCGAACAGGCGCCGGGTGTCCTGGGCAAGCTGTTCGTAGCGCTGCGCGGAGACCTCGTCGGCGCTGATCGCACGCACCAGGCCGAACAGGTCGGAAATGCCGCGCACCAGTTCGGCGTTGCCGATGCGCCCCATGAAGCCCTCGCCGACCGGCTGCCGGGCCGCGAACTCATCGCTGCTGAACGGCGTCTCCCACACCTGCATCGGATGCACGCGGGTCGGCGCGTCGCTCTCGGAGCTGAAGATGACCATGCGGCCATCGTCCAGGCGCGCCATGCCATGGCCCGACATCGGCGGCTGCAGGCGCCGCTCGATCATGTTGTAGGTGAACAGCGCGGTGCGGCCGGCGACGGGTTCGTAGAAGACATACAGCACGTCCTCGCCATTGGGCGAGCGCACCGAGCGACTGAAGCGCATGCCACGCATGTCCTGCTCGAAGGCCTTGTACTCGCCGTTCTGCAGGTAGTAGCCACCGGGGAAGACGATGCCGTGGTCCTCGGGCAGCTGGATGCAGGCCTGGCCGATCTCGTCGATGCGCCGCACCTGCCGGGTCAGCGTGTTGTAGACGAGGTAGCGCCAGTCGGTTTCGCGGTAGGGCAGCACCTTGAGCAGCACCAGCGTGCCCAGTCGCGCGAACGCGACGCGGGCGTCGTCCAGCGATTGCGTCTTGTCCTCCACCGGCTCGCGATAGATGCCTTCGCCGTCCTCGGTGTTGTCCTCGATCTTGATGGTGAGGTCGCCGCCGAGGGTCTCCACGAACACCGTGTCGAGGATGTTCAGGTGCGGATGCCGACCGTTGACCGCCATCTCGCGGGTGGCCTCGGTCCACTCGAAGTCGTAGGGCGCCGGCAGCGCGATGTCGCGCTCGCCGCGATTGTCGATGTAGCGGACCTCGCGCCCTTCGTCGGCCACCGACCAGCGGAACACGCGCAGGTCGTCCAGGCGCTCGCCGATCTGGAAGGCGGCCAGCAGCTTGCCGTCGCGCAGCGCCAGCTGCACCAGGCGGGTGTCCTTGTAGTAGGCGTAGAGCTCACGGAAATCCTGGACGAAGGCGTCCTCGCCCAGGAAGCTCTCCGCATGGGCGACCGGGGTAACGTCGAAGCCGTCGCCGGATTCCACCAGCTCGTACAGCGAGAACACGTCCTCGACCCGGGTTTCCTTCTTCAGGCCGAGGAAGACGTTGTAACCGAACAGGAACTGGCTGCCGACCTGGACCAGGTCGCGGGCCACGCAGTTGTTCTCGGTCCGCACGCGCAGGCGTCCCAGCAGGGCCATGCGGCTGCTGCCGAACGTCTCCAGGCGCCGCGCGTTGAGCGCATCGGCAAGGCCCCGCAGGCGCTGCCCCTGGTCCGCCAGGCGCTTGTGCAGCACCTCGTACGCGCCGCCTTCGGCGACGGCGCGGTCCACCACCCCGCGACCGTCAACGCCCTTTCCGTCGTCGGCGCGGGAACCCGTACCCTGCTCGGCCATGTTGCTCCTTCCTGTTGCCCCGACCGGGGGCTGTGCTGGCGACGATGCCATCGCCGGGCGACCGCCGCCCGGCATCCGCCGGGTGGGCCGCTTCAGTCAACCTTGCCCGGCCGCGACCCTCGCCGCGGCCGGGACGGCGCGATCATGAGTCCAGCGATCGCTCGTCCTTCGCGGCCGGGCCCTCGCCCTTGCCGCGGGACATGAGGCGCTCGAGCACGTCCTGCACGATCGGGCTCTTGCCCGCCACGCCCTCGATCGCCTTGCCGACCGACAGCGCCTTGGCGAAGGAGTTGAAGAACTCGCCCTCGCCGCCGACGATGTCGATGTTGGCCTTGCCCAGCGCCGTGGCCAGGACATCGGCCTGTTCGCGGGCGATGTCCTTGTTGGCCTCGATGCCGGCGATGGCCTGCTCGAAGTTCTTCTCCAGCTGCATGCGGAACTCTTCGTGGCCGCGCGCGTTGTCCGACAGGGCGTCCAGCGAGGCGAACTTCTCTTCCAGGCCCTCGGCCTCGGACTTGAGCTTGGTCAGCAGCACTTCGGCTTCCGACAGGCCCACGTCGCGGGTCGCCTTGGCCTTGGCTTCGCCCAGCGACTGCTCGCCGCGCGCCTGCGCACCCAGCTTCTCCTCCAGCACCTTTGCCTCGGCCAGGCCCTTCTCGCGATCGCCACGCGCTTCGGCAGTGAGCTTCTCGGCGATGACCTTGGCCTCGGCCATGCCCTCCTTCTCCAGCGCCGCGGCGGTGACTTCGCGTACCCGCGCGTCGGCCAGGCCGGGTGCCGCACGCTCTGCCTCGATGCCTTCGGCCATCTTCTTCTTGGCCTCGGACTGCTTGGCCGCGGCCTCAAGCTCGGCCTGGGCCAGCACCGTGACCTCGACCGCCTTGTGCCGGGACGCGGTCTCGTCGGCCTCGGCCTGCTTGACCTGGCGCACCAGGTCCTGCTCGGCGCGCGCCTGCGCCTCGAGGATGACCACCTGCTTCTGGCGGTCGGCCTCGGAGACTTCGCGCACTTCCTTGATCCGCTCTTCTTCCTGGGCGACGGTCTTCTCGACGGCGACGCGCTCGCGGATGACGTTGGCGATTTCCTTGCGCTGTTCCTCCAGCGCCTTTTCCTTCTCGATCCGCTGCAGTTCGACCTCGCGTTCGCGCGAGACGATCTCCAGCTCCTTGGCGCGGGTGACCTTCTCGACTTCGATCACGACCGCGCGCTGGCGGTTCTGCTGCGCCACCTCGACCTCGCGCAGGCGGTTCTCGTCGCGGATGTCGAGCTGTTCCTGCACGGCGATGCGTGCCTGCTCGGCCTTCAGGCGCTCTTCTTCCTGCACTTTCAGGGTCTCGGCTTCCTCGCGCGCCTTGATGGTCTCGATCTCGCGCTTCTGGCGCGCCTCGGCGTCGGCCTGCTGGCGCTCGAGCGCCAGCATGGCCTCGCGGGTCTCGACGTTCTTCTTGGTGATCGCCAGCTCTTCGTTGCGCGAGAGCTCGTTGGTGATGACGTTCTGGCGGGCGGTCAGCTCGGTGATCTTGCGGATGCCCTCGGCATCGAGGATGTTGCTCGGGTCGAGCGAACCCTTCGGCGTCTGCTCCAGGTAATCGATCGCCACGTCCTCGAGCACGTAGCCGTTGAGGTCGTTGCCGATGACCTCGATGATGCGGTCCCGGAACTCCTGCCGGTTCTCGAACAGGTTCACGAACTCGATCTTCTTGCCGACGGTCTTCAGGGCCTCGGAGAACTTGGCGTTGAACAGCTCGTTCACCGCGGCCCGGTCGGAGGCGCGGTCGACGCCGATCGCCTTGGCGACCTTGAGCACGTCCTGCTGGGTCTCGTTGACGCGCAGGTAGAAGGCGACGGTGATGTCGGCGCGCATGTTGTCATGGCAGATCAGCCCGTCCTTGCCGCGCCGGTCGACTTCCAGCGTGATCAGGGAGATCTTCATGAACTCCTGCTTGTAGATCACCGGCAGGACCATGGCGCCGGTGAAATGCACCTTCGGCGTCGCCGACAGGTCGTTGACGATCAGCGCGGTGCCCTGCGGCACCTTGACGTAGAACGCCTTCACCAGGCCGACCAGGCCCAGCAGCATCGCCACCACGGTGCCGATGATCACCAGCACGGGCAGTACCTGTTCCATCTCGAGTGTCATTACCCCATCTCCCTTTCTGCGTGGGTGGGACCGCGGCGCAAGGTCGGCCGGGCCCGTGTGTGTCCAGGATCCTGGCGCCGGCTCAGGCGCCGCCTGCGTCCAGGCGTGCCGCGATGGCGACCAGCGCATCGGCCGTGCGGCGCTGCGCGTCCACCAGGCGCGTGGCCAGCCAGAGTCCGTAGCCGAGGACGCCGAATACGACCCCGGCATATACCAGCGTGATGATCATGTGGATCGGCATTTGGTGTTCTCCATGTCGTTGCCAACGGGGCCCTCAAGGCCCCCTGAATTCGTCCTCGCCGATCACCCGGTAGGCGTTCTGCGCTTCCAGGTACTCGATCAGCACCACGCGATCGCCGCGCGCGAAGCCCGCGGCCGACTCGTTCCGGACCTGCAGGACCAGGCCGGCGCCGCCATCCTCCACGGCCGCGATGCCCTGCAGGGCATCCACGCGCGGACTGCGCACGGTGCCGACCATGCCCAGCAACGAACGCGGCGGCTCGGGGCGCAGCTTGTCGTAGACCAGGCGCACGGGGCGCAGGAGCAGGCCGGCGACCGGCACCGCGGCCACGAAGCTGCCGACGACCACGCCGGTGCCGAGCACGAATCGCACCAGCCCGCCGGGCAGGTGCCGAAGCACGAGGTAGTCGGCGAAGTAGCTCGCGATCCATGCGGTCATGACCAGCACGGTCAGCACGATCATCAGCGGCAGGCCGGCCAGGCCGAACTTCGACAGGATGCCGGCGACGCCGCCCCCGTCTACGGCTTCCACGGCGTCGCTGGCATCGGTCTCCAGCCAGCCGTCGAACAGCTCCAGGTCGACCAGCCCCAGCATCGCGACCAGCCAGTACAGCAGGCATACCGCCAGCAGCACCGTGTAGACCACGGTCGGATACGACACAACCATCTGCAGGAATACGTCCATCGGCCCCTCCCCTGCCGCCCGTGCGGTGGAACCCGCGGCAATCGCGCCGTCGGGTCGCCGGGCATCCGTGCCCGGGCTTCGTGGCGGAGTCCGTCCCGCCGCATGCGTTCGCGCCGCCACCCCGGCGGGGCGCCGGCGCTTGGCTCAGGTGCCCGCCTGCTTCTTCAGCCGGTCCAGTACCGATTCCGCGCTGGCTTCGTCGGCGATGATGCCGGCCTCCTTCAGCTTCACGTCCACGCCGTCCTGGCCTTCGTCGCGCGCCAGTTCCGCCGCCGCCTCCATGCGTGCGCCCCGCTCGGCCTGCTTGAGCTTGATCCGGTCGAGCGAATCGACCGCGGTCTGCAGCCTGGACTGCGAGCCGCTGTAACGGTGCGCGACGGTGGCCTGCGCGCGCTGCACGCTTTCGGTGGCCTTGACCGTGTCGACCTGCTGCTTGAGCCGGCGGATGTTGCTTTCGGCCTGGGTGATCGCCTTGCGAAGGTCGGTGACGCTGGCACCGAATTGCGCCACCTGCTCGCGTTCGGCGTCGCGGGTGCCCTCGAGCACCGCGATCTTGCCGGCAACCTCACGGGCCAGGCCCTCGTCGCCGGACTCCAGCGCCTTGATCGCGTAGGCCTCGTACTCGGCGATCTTCTCGTTCGACTTCGCCAGGCTCGCTTCGGACAGCTTCAGCCTGGCCATGATCCCGGCCAGGGCCTCCTTGGATCGCCGCAGCTCGGCGTCGGAGTCGCGGATTTCCTGGTCGAGGATGCGCAGGGCCTGCCCGTCGACGATCGATTCGCCGACCTCGTTGGCCCCGCCGCGCAGCGCGGTCAGCAACTTGCTCCAGATATTCATGGTGTCTCTCCGTGGCTATGCGTGGACGGCGGCGGCTCAGGCCGCGTCGCGCAGGCGGGATTCGAAGGCTTCGGTGACCGAGATGACGTTGTCGGCCAGGGTGTCGATCTCGAACACCACGTTGGACAGCGAGGAACTCGCGTCGAGCGCGCCGAACATGATGTAGACCGGGTCGCCGTCGATCACCTCGATGCCGATCGTCGACAGCGGGAACAGCTTGTGGGTGCGCAGCACTTCCTCGTTGAAGGCCACCGCGTCCTTGACCTGCGACACCGGCCACATCAGGGCCTCGACGATGATCTGCTCGCCGACCACCGCCAGGAACACCGGCAGGTCGCCGTAGTCGTGCATGACCACGTGCAGGCTCGGCTCGGCGCCGTCGAGCAGTTCCACCGACACCGCGCCGGTGCGGACTGCGTCGGTGGCCGCCAGCGCCTCGTGCAGCGCGGAGGCAGTCCAGACCTTGGGCTCGTTCATACCAATCTCCTTCTGGGTAGGCACCGAGCCACGGGGCTGGCGCATGCGTCGTTCCACTGCCGCGAGCTCTTCGGCGAACTCGGGCAGGATCCAAAGCTCCTTCTTCACCAGCCCCATCTCGCGCAGTCGCTCGCGGTGCCGTCGCTGGTAGTAGGCGGAGGTTTTGCGTTCCATGGAATGGACCATACGCATCACATGTGACACTGTCAATACACCACATGTAACTTTCGAAGAGCATTACATGTGAGCAAGGCATTACGCGTCCCGGGCACCGCGACGGTGTGCGACGCCCGGGTACGGCAGAGCGACAGGAAAGGGCAATCAGGCCGGAATGGCGTGCTTGCGACGGGCCTCGGCGATCCGCGCGGCCAGTGCCGGGGTCACATCGCTTTTTTCGGCCTGGGCGAAGATGTTCGCCAGCACGCGACGCTCGTCCGCGTCGACCAGGCGGTCGCGCAGGGCGAGGTCGAGCAGACCCTCGAGTTCGGCGACGTCGAGCCGGCCGTCGTCGGCAAACACGCGGATCGACGCGAGGGCGATCTCGAGGTGGCTGGGGGGCGTGCCCATGTCCATGTCCTTATGTGGCGTCACGCGCGTGCGTCCGCTGCGACGGGGCGCCTACAGTAGCGCGAAACCCATTCGGCCCGCAGGCCGCCAGCGCCCACCGTCGGCGGGAATTGACGGCGATCAAGACCGCATCGCCCGCGCTTCGTAGAATGCGCGCATGGACAACTTCATGCGCGCACGCAATTACCTGACCGACCTGCAGGACCGCATCTGCACGGCCATCGAATCCGCCGACGGCGAGGCGCGGTTCCACGAGGACCGCTGGGACCGGCCCGAGGGCGGCGGCGGCCGTACCCGGGTGCTGCGCGAGGGCGCGGTGTTCGAGCAGGCCGGGATCGGCTTCTCCGACGTATCGGGCACCCGGCTGCCGCCCTCGGCGACCGCCGCGCGCCCGGAGCTGGCCGGCGCTTCGTGGCGGGCCACCGGCGTGTCGCTGGTGTTCCACCCGCGCAACCCGCACGTCCCGACGACGCACTCGAACGTCCGCCACTTCACGGCCGAGCGTGATGGCCAGACGGTGGCCTGGTGGTTCGGCGGCGGTTTCGACCTGACGCCGTTCTACCCGGTCGACGAGGACGTGCTGCACTGGCACCAGGTCGCCCGCGAGCTGTGCGAACCCTTTGGGGGCCAAGCGCGTTACCAGGCGCACAAGGCCTGGTGCGACGACTACTTCTTCCTCAAGCATCGCGACGAAACCCGCGGGGTCGGGGGCCTGTTCTTCGACGACCTGCACGAGGAAGGCTTCGAGCCGGCCTTCGCGTACATGCAGGCGGTGGGCAATGGCTTCCTGGATGCTTACCTGCCCATCGTGGAACGCCGCCGCGACATGCCCTACGGCGAGCGCGAGCGCGACTTCCAGCTGTACCGTCGCGGCCGCTACGTGGAGTTCAACCTGGTGCACGATCGCGGCACGCTGTTCGGACTGCAATCGGGCGGGCGCACCGAATCGATCCTGATGAGCCTGCCGCCGCTGGTGCGCTGGCAGTACGGCTACCAGCCCGAGCCCGGCAGCGCGGAAGCGCGCCTGGCCGACTACCTGCGGCCGCGCGATTGGCTGGCGGAGTTGGGTTGACCGGCCGCGCGCGCGACGCCGCGGAATGAGAAACGGGCGCCCATGAGGCGCCCGTCGCATGTCGCACGTCCGTCGGGCCTCAGTCGAAGAGGCCGTGCGGGTATTCGGGCTTCTGCTCGCGCGACATCAACAGCTGGAGACCCTCGGCCGGGGTGATGTCGCCATGCAGTACCGACTGCACCGCCTGCGAGATCGGCAGTTCGATGCCGTGCCGCTCGGCCTGGCGCATGACCTCGTCCGCGGTCTGGATGGACTCGACCACCTGGCCGATCTCACGCACGGCATCCTCGATGCTCTGCCCACGCCCGAGCGCGAGGCCCAGGCGACGGTTGCGCGAGAGATCGCCGGTGCAGGTCAGGGCCAGGTCGCCCAGGCCGGCCAGGCCCATCAGAGTCTCGGCCTTGCCGCCAATGGCGTGGTTGAGCCGCAGCATCTCGTTGAGGCCGCGGGTGATCAGGCCCGCGCGGGCATTGAGCCCCAGGTCCATGCCATCGGCGACGCCGGTGGCGACCGCCAGCACGTTCTTCATCGCTCCGCCGAGCTCGGCGCCGAGCATGTCGCCGCCGGTGTAGGCCCGGAACGCGGGACCATGCAGGGTGTCGGCGACCTGCTGGGCGAAGGCGTCGTCGTCGGAGTGCACGGTCAGGGCGGTCGGCAGCCCGGCGACCACCTCCTTGGCGAAGGAGGGGCCGGTCACGACGGCCAGGGGCACGCCGGGGCCGAAGACCTCGCCTGCCACCTCGTGCAGGAAACGCCCGCTACCGGGCTCGAAGCCCTTGGTCGCCCATGCCACGCCGACGCCATCGGGGCGCAGCGGCGCGAGCTCGCGCACCACTTCGGCGAAGGCATGGGACGGGACGACGACCAGCAGCATGCCGGCGCCACGCACCGCCTCGGCCATGTCGGTGGTCGCCGTCAGGTTGTCCGGCAACGTATGGCCGGGCAGGTAGCGCTCGTTCTCGTGGCCCTGGTTGATCGCTTCGGCGGTTCCGGCATCGCGCCCCCACAGCACGGTCGGATGCCCGTGCCGTGCGGCGAGCGCGGCGAGGGCGGTGCCCCAGGACCCCGCGCCGAAAACGGCGACCGGCGGAAGGGCGCCGGTCACGTCGTTGCTGGCGGCCATGCAGCGCGCGCGCCCGTCGCTCAGGCGTTGCCGGCGGCGTCGGTGTTGGCGAGGCTGTCGCCCGCCGCCTGCTGCTGCGCCTGGCGCTGGCGCAGGCCCTCGGCGTACAGCGCGTCGAAATTGATCGGCTGCAGGTAGAAGGGCGGGAAGCCACCGGCCTGGATCAGGTCGCTGACCAGCTGGCGCGCATACGGATACAGGATGCTCGGGCAATGGCTGCCGAGCAGGCCGTCCAGGGTCTGCGGATCGAAGCCCGAGAGGCCGAACACGCCCGCCTGCTTGACCTCGGCGAGGTAGATCGACTTGTCCTCGACCTTGCAGGTCAGGGTCAGCGACAGCACCACTTCGTAGGCATTGTCGTTGAGGCGCTGGACGCCCTGGTTCATGTTCATCTGCAGCTGCGGCTGGGCCTGCTCGTTGAACACGCCGGGGGTGCCGGGGGCTTCGAAGGACACGTCCTTGGCGTAGATCTTCTCGATCGAGAAGCTCGGACCGTTCTCGGTGGCGGCATCGGCCGGCGCGGCAGCGCCGTTGTTCAGTTCTTCGGCCATTTCGGCAACTCCAGGAAATAAGGTTGAGTGGAATCTGGGTGGATGTTGGGATGCGGAAGGATCGCATATGCCCGGATCAGCCCCGGTTTCGCCCCGCCCCTGTCAGTGCAGGTTGGGGTCGCCCGGGCCGGTTGCAAGCCCCGCCGGACGGCCACGGGATGGGCGGCGGCACCGCTCCAGCGGAAAACGTGACCGGTTGCGCGGCCTCAGCGACGGCCCTTGACCAGGGGCAGGTCGGCCTGCTGCCAGGCCTGGACGCCGCCCTCGAGCCAGTAGACCTGCTCGAAACCCGCCTTTTTCAGGCGCTGCGCGGCGGCCGCCGAGGCCGTTCCGTTGCGGCAGACCACGGCGACCGGCAGGGCCTTGACCCCGGCGAGCAGCTTGCTTTCCGGGTCGAACTGGCTGGGCGAGACCGATCGGCTGCCGGCGATATGCCCCTTTTCGTAGTCGTTGCTGGAGGACAGGTCGACGACCAACGCGTTCTCACGGTTGATCAGCCCGGTCAGTTCCGCGGGACGCAGGGCCTTGTAGCCCCTGAACAGGCGGGCCACCTCGGTGTAGACCAGCGCGGCGGTGATGCCGGCGAGGCCCAGCGATAGGAGGGTGTGGCGGCCGGCGAACGCCAGCAGTTCTTCAAGGTTCACGGACACATCCATGAAAGCGGGGCCGGGATTGTCGCCCAGCGCCGCCGTCGGCGCAAAAAAGCGTGCGGCGCGCTACTGGCCCTTCCAGAAATCCGGCATCCCGCTGGTCAGCCACCACTGCTTGGCCTCGGCGTCGTAGCGCCATTCCTCGCGGTACTGGGCGGTCCGCTCGGCCATCGTATGCCGGTTGATGATGCCGATCTCGATGTCGCGCGCCGCGAAGCCCCCCTTCAGGTCGGCGGTGGAGGCGATCTCCCGGTACGAGGAAACCTGGAGCTGCGCATAGCGCTCGAGCTCAAGCTCGGTGAGGGGATGCTGCTCGCGCACGCCCGGCTCGACCAGGCCGAAGGCGCCCTCGAAGTCGCCCCAGCGGATCGCGCCCGCCCAGGCGTACTGGCGCTTTTGCAGGCTGTCGTTGACCGGGCCGAGGCTGCTGGCGCAACCGCCCAGCACCAGCATCGCCGCGGCGAGGAAAAGGAAGAAACGACCCTGGAGGCGGGCGCTGGCGGACTGATGCATCGGGACTCCCGGCAATTGCGGTGACCCCCGCATCCTACCGGTTCGCGTCGCCACCGGGACCGTGCCGGATCTACGGTTTGGCGATGGCGACGTAGCGCGCGGCGAACTCGGTGGCGCTACCGCCTTCGGGCAGGCGCGCATGGGCCACGATGGCGATGCGGGCACGACCGCGGTTGCGCAGGGTGGCAATGAAGGTCTCCCAGTTCGCCCCCGGGGCGGCTTCGGCCTCGACCGCGAGGTCGGCGAACAGTGGCGCGAGGTAACCGATCTGGCTGTCGGCGACGAAGACATCGGCCTTCAGGCCCGCGCGCTCCAGGTGCAGCGAGACGACGCCCCAGGACGCCAGCGTCATCATCGAGGCCAGGCTGCCGCCGAACGCGCAGCCCTTGTCGTTGACATGGCGCGCCAACGGCGCGCTCAGCCGAAGGCAATGGCCGTCGTAACCCTCGATGCGGATGTCCATCGCCGCCACCGGCGGCATCGACCGGTAATGGTCGGCCAGGCGGGCGAGCGCACCATCGGGATCACTCGGGGCGGACGGCGGGCAGAGCGGATGGACGGACATCGGCGAACAGGGCGCGGGTGGGGTGCGTGAGGGTACAGGCTTATCGCGACGCCGGCGCCTGTACGACAGGGTATGGACGACGCCGTCTGCGCGCCGGCTGTGCCAAGCTTCCGCGCATGGAACCGCACGTGTTTCCCCGATGGCACCTGGTGTCGTTGCGCCCGCAGGGGCGCCACGATGCGCTGCGCGCGGCAGTGCGACGGCACGGCGGCAGCGTGCTCGCGCTGTCGACCTGCCGGCTGGAGCCGATCGACGACGCGCAGGCACGGGCAAGGCTTGCGGCGGCGCTGGCGACGGAATTGGCGATCTTCACGAGTCCGGCGGCGGTTTCGGCCGCGAATGCCCTGCAGGCCCTTGGCGACCTGCCGGGGCTGCATGCACTGGCCGTCGGCGAGGGTACGGCCGCCGCGCTGCGCCGGCTGGGCGTGGCGAAGACGAGCCAACCGGCGCGGATGGACAGCGAGGGCCTGCTCGGCATGCCCGTGCTGCAACACGTCGACGGACGCCGGATCGGCCTGGTGACCGCCCCCGGTGGCCGCGGCCTGCTGCAACCCGGGCTGGAGGCCCGCGGCGCGACGGTGTTGCGCGCCGACGTGTATCGACGCCAACCCGTCATGCCTTCGCCACGCGCGATCGAAGCCCTGGCCCGGATGCGTTCGCCGGCCGTGGTGGCGCTGAGCAGCGGCGAGGCGATGGCACAGGCCCTGTCGCACTTGCCGGCCGGACATGCGGCGCGGCTGTGCGCGCTGCCCGCCGTCGCCAGCAGCGCGCGCCTGGCCGCGAAAGCCCGCGAGGCGGGGTTCGGGACGGTCGCCATCGCTGCCGGTCCGCGGCCGGCGGCGCTGGTCGAAGCGGCGCTCGAGCTCCTGGGCGAACGCCGCGACACTTGAGCCCCCATCCGGGCACGACGCGTCCTGCACGCGGTCGACAGGGCCTTCCGGTAGCATGCGTGTCTCCCCCTGTTCCGTGACGTGCTGCCGTGTCCGACCCCCGTCCTTCCACCCCTGAACCTGCCCGCCGTCGCAGCGGTGGCGGCTTCGTGCTGCTCCTCGTCGTCCTTGCTGCGCTGCTCGCGGCCGGCGTCTACGCCTGGCGCCAGTGGCAGGCGCAGGAGCAGCGCCAGGCCAGCGAGCGGGCGATGGTCGCCGATGCCGACCATCGGATCGACGCGCTCAACGAGCGCCTGAATGCCCTGCGCGCCGACCAGAACGCGCAGAGCCAGCGCCTCCAGCAGGCCGACGCGACCAACCGGATCATGCGCGACGAACTGCTCGGCATCGGCCAGCGCGCGGCGCTGCTCGAGGACAGCGTCATGCAGCTCAGCGATCCCGCCCGCACCGGCGTGCAGGCCCTTCGCCTGGAAGAGGTCGAGCTGATGCTGATGCTCGGGGAGCAGCGACTGCGCGTCGCCGGCGACCTGGAAGGCGCCCGCCGCAACTACGCCATGGCCGCCGATGCGCTGGACACCATCAAGGACCCGGCAAACGTCGACCTGCGACAGGCCCTGATCCAGGAACGGCAAGCGCTGGACGCGCTGGAAGCCGACCCGCGTGCGCAGGTGCTGGCCGAGATCGCGGCGTTCGCCGACGCGCTGGGGCAGGCTCCGGCCGCCACGCCCGAGCGCCCCGAACTGGCGTCCGGACCCTGGTGGAAACGGGCCTTCGCCAACGTCTTCGACATCCAGCCACGCGAGCGCGTGATCGCCGAGTCGCCGTCCGACCGCGCCGACGCGATGGCGGCGCTGCAGCTCGAGCTGACACTGGCGCGGGTCGCCGCCGAGCGCCGTGATGGCGAGGCTTTCCGCAAGGCGCTCGCGCGCGCCGATGGCTGGCTCGGACGCCTCTGGCCGCCATCGGCGGAACTGGATGCCCGGCGCAGCGCGCTGGAGGCGATCGCGGCACGGCCGGTGACGCTGTCGATTCCCACCCTGGGCAGCACGCTCGAGCAGCTCCGCCAGTCGCGCGGCAGCCACCCGGAGGCCCCATGAACCTGTTCCGCAGCCTGTTGTTCTGGATCATCCTCGCCCTGGCCGGCGCCCTGGTCGCACAGCTGCTGGCGCAGGACCCCGGTGAAGTCATCGTCAATTTCTCGGACTGGAGCTATCGCAAGTCGCTGTCCTACACCCTGCTGCTGCTGATCGTCGGCGTCATGGTCGTCTGGGTGGCGTGGCGGGTGTTGAGCGCGCCGTTCGTGATCCTGCGCCGGCGCCGCAAGAAGGCCGCGCGCGTGCGACTGATCGACGGGCTCGAAGCGGTCCACCAGGGTCACTGGAGCCGCGGCGAGAAGCTGCTCGATGACGCCGCGCGCGACCGCGAAGTGGCCACCGTCGCGCGCATCGGCGCGGCCCATGCCGCCAGCGGGCGCGGCGACCTGCAGGCGTCGCGCAAGCACCTGGCGCCTTTGCTGGAGCAACACGCCGCCGCGCATGCAGTGG
>NZ_VICE01000074.1 GCF_006546775.1 Marilutibacter aestuarii | reverse complement strand
GCGCTGGCCTGCCAGCCGCAGGTCTGGCCTTCGTTCTGTTCTTTCAGCCAGTCCTGCAATGGCGCGAAGTATTCCAGCACCGCGCCGGCGTCCATGCCCTCGCCGCCGGTGAGCTCCTTGAGGGTCTGCTGCCAAGGCTGGCTCGCGCCCTTGGCCAGCATGGCCTGGAACTTCTCGCCCGCGGCCTTGTTGCCGTAGAAGCTGCACTGGTAAAGCGGACCTTCATGGCCGGAGGCGTCGCACAGCGCCTTGTAGAACTGGAACTGCAGCACGTGCGACAGGAAGTAGCGCGTGTACGGGGTGTTGCCCGGCACGTGGTACTTCGCGCCCGGGTCGAAGAACTCCTCGCCGCGCGCCTCGACCGGGGCGACGCCCTGGTACTTGGCCTTCAGGTCCCACCAGGCCTTGTTGTAGTCGCCCGGCGCGATCGAGCCGTCGAACACGCCCCAGCGCCAGCGGTCGATCATAAGCCCGAACGGCAGGAACGAGACCTTGGCCAGGGCCATGCGCATCTGCGCGTTGATCAACGCCTCCTTGCTCTGCTGCTGCGCGTCCACCAGGCCGATCGACTCCAGGTACTCCGGGGTCATCGACAGCACGATGGTGTCGCCGATGGCTTCGTGGAAGCCGTCGTGGGCGCCGGTCTGGAAGATCGGCGGCTGGTCCTTGTAGAGCAGGTAGTAATAGACGTGGCCCAGTTCGTGGTAGATCGTGGTGAAATCTTCCTCGTTGGGCTTGATGCACATCTTGGTGCGCACGTCGTCGGCCATGTCCATCGGCCAGGCGCTGGCGTGGCAGACCACGTTGCGGTCGCGAGGCTTGATGAACTGGGTCTTGTCCCAGTACGTCGCCGGCAGCTTGGGCATGCCCAGCGAGGTGTAGAAGTCCTCGGCGCGCTCGGTCATCTGGCGCGCGGTGGCGAGGTCGGCGCCATGCTCGATCTCGGCCAGGTCGGACGCGTTGCGCTCGCCCTTGTGCCGGGCCATCCCGGCGGCGAAGTTCTGCTGCCACTGGCCCTCGAGCGCACCGGTGATGTCGAGGCTGCCGGCGTTGCGGTAGGGCGCCAGGATGTCCCACAGGTTGCCCCAGTCCTGTTGCCACATGTTGCCCATCAGGTGGGCCGGCAGCATGCGTCCGGCGACCTCGCCCTTGTCCTCGCCGTACTTGGCGTCCAGGCGGGTACGGGCGTAGCAGTGCAACTGCTCGTAGAGCGGCTTGACCTGGCCCCAGAGACGGTCGGTCTCGGCGGCGATCTCCGCCGGGGTCATGTCGTAGCCCGAGCGCCACATCTCGCCGGCATCGGCGTAGCCCATCTCCTTGGCGCCTTCGTTGACCAGCTCCACGAAGCGGGTGTAGTCCTTGCGCATCGGCTGGGCGATCGTGTGCCAGCCGCGCCAGGCATCGAGCTGGTCGTCGTAGTCGCGGTTGCTGCGCAGCACGTCCTCGAGCTCGCCGAGCTGGCGGCACTCGCGCGCGTCGCCCTCGCCGGTGCAGTACTCGCCCTCGCCGTACATGGCCTCCATGCTGGCGGCGATCTTCGTCAGCTCCGAGAGCTTGGCCGGGTCACGGGGGGCGGGCATCGAGGTGCTCAGCTTCAACATCTGGATGGCACGCGCGGTCTGCGGCGACATCTCCTGGCCCTCGAACTTCTTCGCCTGTTCGATCCAGCTGTTGAGCTGGGTCAGCATGCGTTCGTTGGCCTTGGACGAGATCAGCTGGCTGTCGCTGTTGATGTAGGTCGAGGCGATCCACTGCGCGGAGGTGATCTCCGGGTACATGGCACGCATCTCGTCGTTGACGCGGGCGACGAACTGGTCGGCGGTTTCGCCGCCGGGGGCGGTCGAACCGGCGGTGCCGGCGGCGTCGCCGGATTCCTTGTTGCAGCCGGCCAGGCCGATGACGGCCGCGGTGATGCCGAGCGCGAGCAGGGCGCGGACAGGTTTCATGGGATGGGATCTCCTCGAACGGATCGCGCCGATGCGCTGAAAACGCAAGGCTAGAGGCCGTTTCGGGGTGGCGCAAGTGCGCGCGGTGGGGTCAGGGCGGGGCCGGGGCGGGCGGGGCAAGCGTGCGCGCCGGCAGCTCGACCAGCCCACGGGCCTGCAGCCAGCGCCAGGCGGCGTCGGAATCGCGTTCGAAATACGCCGCCGCCGAGCCCAGCCGGAAGGTGTAGCCCCAGGCGTCCATGTCGGCCAGCACGCGATCGCGCCCGACCCCGGGCAGGGCGTCGCCGAGCAGGGCCTGCAGCACGCATACGGCATCCTCCTCCTCGATGGAGTCGGTGGCGTCGGTGTGGACCGCCGCGCGGCGTTCGGGCGGCAGCACGATCAGGTGGCAGGCCTCGTGCAACAGTGAATGCACGGGCGTGTCGCCACGCGCATGCACGGTGCTGCCGATCAGTCCGGCCTCGCAGTCGCCCCAGTAGCTGCCGGGGATGGGCATGCCGTCGGCGACCCGCGCCAGGCGCAGTCCGTAGCGCGCAAGCAGGGCCGCCACGGCGTCGTGTTCGATGTCGGCGAGGGTCAGCATCGCGGGACGCGCGGCACGCGGCGGCGGGCTGCGCGCCGCGTGCCGGGGGCTCAGGCCTGGGCGGGGTTCTCGGGCAGCGAGACCGAGATATCCAGCACTTTGTTGTCGCCATCGCCGATCAGGTCGACCTTGACCGCCTCGGCGTCGACGTTGACGTACTTGCGGATCACCTCCAGCAGCTCGCGCTGCAGGGTCGGCAGGTAGTCCGGGCCCCCGCGCGTGGCGCGCTCGTGGGCGACGATGATCCGCAAGCGGTCCTTGGCGACCGATGCCGTCTGCTTCTTGGCCAGCAGGAAGTCGAACAGTCCCATCATCAACCTCCGAACATCTTGCTGAAGAAGCCCTTCTTCTCGACATGGGTGAAGCGCATCGGGCGGGTGTCGCCGAGCAGGCGGGCGACGGCGTCGTCATAGGCCTGGGCGGCATCGGATTCGGTGTCGAGGATGACCGGCTCGCCCTTGTTGGAGGCGTTGAGCACGTCGCCGGACTCGGGGATCACGCCGATCGTCTTCAGGCCCAGGATCTCCTCGACGTCGCCGACGCTGAGCATTTCGCCGGTTTCCACCCGCTTGGGGCTGTAGCGGGTGAGCAGCAGGTGCTCCTTGACCCGCTCGCCGTTCTCGGCCTTGCGCGTCTTCGACGACAGCAGGCCCAGGATGCGGTCGGAGTCGCGTACCGAGGAGACTTCCGGGTTGACCACGACGACGGCCTGGTCGGAGAAGTACATCGCCAGGTAGGCGCCCTTCTCGATGCCGGCCGGGGAATCGCAGACGATGTAGTCGAAGCCCTCGTCGGACATCTCCTTGAGGACCTTCTCCACGCCTTCCATCGTCAGCGCGTCCTTGTCGCGGGTCTGCGAGGCGGCCAGCACGTAGAGGTTGTCGAAGCGCTTGTCCTTGATCATCGACTGCTTGAGCGTGGACTCGCCGTTGACGACGTTGACGAAGTCGTACACCACGCGGCGCTCGCACCCCATGATGAGGTCGAGGTTGCGCAGGCCGACGTCGAAGTCGATGACGGCCACCTTGTGTCCACGACGGGCAAGTCCACACGCGAGGCTGGCGCTGGTGGTGGTCTTGCCGACGCCGCCCTTGCCTGACGTGACTACGATGATTTCGGCCAAGTTCAAATCCTCCGGTGGAGCGGCATCAGTCGAGTGCCGCGATTTTTAGTTGTTGGTCTTCCAGCCAGACCTGCACGGCCTTGCCGCGCAGGTCGGAGGGTATGTCTTCCAGCACCCGGTAGTGGCCGGCGATCGCCACCAGCTCGGCATGGAACTCACGGCAGAAGATGCGGGCCTGCTCGTTGCCCTGCGCGCCGGCCAGTGCGCGGCCGCGCAGGGGCCCGTAGATGTGCACCGAACCATCGGCGATCACCTCGGCGCCCGCGCCGACCGGCGAAAGCACGGTGAGGTCGCGGTTGTCGGCGTAGACCTGCTGGCCCGAACGCACCGGCGCGGACTGGATCTTGCCGGGCTGGCCGCCGCCGGGCGCGGTCGTGGCG
>NZ_VICE01000073.1 GCF_006546775.1 Marilutibacter aestuarii | reverse complement strand
TGCCGTCGCTGCCTGGGCGCTCGCCGCCACGGTGGCCCTGGCGATCGGGATCGCCGTGCCGCGCCTGGATACGCCCGTGCCGGCAGCGCGGATGGCCTCGAAGCCATCCGCTGCACTGCCCGCGCGGGGGCATGGATCCCCCGGGCCGGGGCACGAAGCCTCGTCGCCCCCGCCCGGCCAGGTCGTTGCCGGCGAACCCGCGAACGCCGACCGACGGCCCGATGCCGCGGAGCCTGCCGTCGAACCTGCGGCAACGCACCGACGGGTGCGCGATGCCGGCGCCTCGCGGGCAGGGGCCATGGCCACCCGTGCGCCGGCGCCGGTCGACGCGCACCCCACGCCCACCGCCCCTGCATTCGATCGCCTGTACGAGGAATCCGCGCGCCTGGAAGCCGTGGTGGCGCTCGCCCGCGACGACGGCATGTCCAGCGCCACCGCGGCGGCGATGACCACGGCCATCGATGCGCGGATCGGCGGCATCGACGCCTCGCTCTCCGAACCTGGGCTGCTGCCGGATGCGCGACTGCAACTGTGGCAAGCGCGCGTCGACGCGCTTCGCGACCTCGCCGGGCTGGAAACCACACAGCGCCTGATGGCCGCCCAGGGACGCGACTACGACGCCACCCTGGTCCGCGTCGACTGATGGCCCACCGACTTCGAACCACCCAGACGAGGATCCCATGAACGCCCTGACTTCCCGTGCCCTCTGGATCGCCTGCGGCCTGTGCCTGGCCGCAGGGGCAATCCACGCCCAGACTTCGCCGCCCGCCGACACCGAGGCGGCACGCAAGGCGCTCGACGAGGCACGCGCCGAGCTGGATCGCGCCGCGCGCCGCGTGGCCGAACTGTCGCGCGCGAGCGGCGCCGACCCCGCGACGCCGGTGGTCATCGAGCGCCGCCTCCAGCGCTCGCCGGTCATCGGCGTGGTGCTGGCGCCCGATTCCGACAAGGGCGTGCGGATCGCCGCGGTGACGCCTGGCAGCGCAGCCGCGCGGGCCGGCCTCAGGAGCGGGGACCGGCTGCTCGAGGTCGATGGGCAGACGGTTGCCGCCGCCAGTGCGGACGCACGCCTGGCGCGCTCGCGCGAGTTGCTGTCCGACCTCTCGATCGACACGCCGGTGTCGATCGCCTACGAACGCGACGGCACGCGACGCAGCCTGGCGCTCACCCCGACCGTGAGCGAGCGCGTCATGGTTTTCCGTGGTGGCGACGACACGACGATACTCCCGCGCGGCCGCGTGCATTGGCAGCAGGCCGGCGACGGCACGCTCGAAGTCGAGACCGACGGCTTCACCCATGTCGTGGCCTCCGACGGTTCCGGCGCCCACGAGACGATCCTGATCCGCGGCAACGCCGACGGCAGCGGCCGGGCCGGCATCGCATCACCGATGGTGGCACCGCGCGTGCGCACCGAGATCATCGACCTGGGCCGGTCCGAATGCGCCGGCGGCACCTGCGCCTCGCCGCTGCTGATGGAAGCCTTTCGCTGGAACGGCCTGAACCTGGCGTCGGTGGATGCCACGCTGGGACGCTACTTCGGCACCGACGCCGGCGTCTTGGTGCTGAGCACCGGACCGGAACTGGAGGGACTGCAGGCCGGGGACGTGATCCGCTCGGTCGACGGCAAGCCGGTGGCCACGCCACGCGAGGCGATGGCGGCGTTCCGCGGCAAGCCAAGCGGTGTCCGGGTCCCGGTGGCATACCTGCGCGATCGCAAGGCCGCCACCGCCCAGGTCACCGTGCCGGAGCCGATGGTGATCAACCTCCCGCGCGCCCCGGCACCGCCACGACCGCCGGCACCCCCGGCCGCACCGTCCCCACCCGATGCGCGCCCTCCGTCCGCGCCGAACCCCCCGACGCCGCCGGCCCTGCCCTCCACCACGGTGCCTGCGGCACCGGCGCCACCACTCCCCCCGCCCGCACCCGCGGCATCCGGCATGGCGCAGGCGCTGGTCTTCGCGTGATCGCCGGCCGCCGGCGCGCTCAGCGCGTCAGCAGCGCGACGTTCGAACACCGCGTCGATCCCGGCGTCACCGACTTCGCCGCCGGACGACAGGGTCTCCGCCTGTCCGGACAGGGGCGTGGGCAAGGGCGTGCACGGAAAGCGCCAGTCCGATGGCCAGGCAATGCGGATGGAGCGAACGGGAAGTCACGGGGACCCGGCGATGGGGTATGTCGCAAGTAGCCGCCCGTGGCGCGATCCGGCATGGATGCCGGCGACCGGGAGGGGCGGATGAAGGAAAGGGCCTGCCACCGGTGAACGCGGTGGCAGGCAGGCCGTCCGTGGCGTGCCCCACCCGGCGGGGGAGAGAGGGCTTTCCGGGGGAAAGCCGCCGGGCGAGGCCGAGGGCAGCATCGTGCTACTTGGTCAGGATCAGCTTGTCGTTGCGGGTATGGCGCAGGCGGTAGACCTCGCCGCCATGCTGGATCAGCACCTCGCGCCCGCCACGCAGCAGGGCGTCACTGTCGAGCAGCGCACCGCGCGGGACCGGCGCGGCCGGCATCCCCACTGCCCCGGGCTTGAGCGACGCCCTGCGCTCGACGGCGCGCGGCGGAAACTGGACGGCAACGGACGAAGCAGCGATCGAATGACGCATGGGCATGGCCGTGACTCGTTGTGAATGAGATGATGATGATAATCATTCGCATTTTTGAGTCAAGCCGAGGGGGCAAGCGCCACGGCCCTGCCCCCGGCCCTCAGGACGTCGCGGCCTTGACCTGCTGCCAGCCGCGCTCGTCGACCTGTTCGAGTACCTCCAGCGCCTTGAGGTTCTGCTCGAGCTGGGCGGTCCGGCTGGCGCCCAGGATCACGCTGGACACGTGCGGGTTGCGCAGGCACCAGGCAATCGCCAGCGGCGCGGGGTCGACGCCCAGTTCGGCGGCGACCGCGGTGAAACGCCGGGCCCGCGCCAGCCGTTCGGCACCGGCTTCGCCGCGGATGTTGTCCTGCAACCAGGCCGCGTCCTCCTGCGCCAGCCTGGAGTCGCCCGGGATGCCGTCGTTGTACTTGCCGGTCAGCACGCCGGAGGCCAGGGGCGACCAGATCGTCGTGCCCAGCCCGTACTCGCCGTAGAGGGGCGCGTATTCCAGTTCCACCCGCTCGCGGTGGAGCAGGTTGTACTGCGGCTGCTCCATGGTCGGCGGATGCAGGCCGTTGGCGCGGGCGAACTTGCAGGCCTCGCGCAGCTCGGACGCAGCCCATTCCGACGTCCCCCAGTACAGCACCTTGCCCTGGCGGATGAGTGCATCCATGGCCAGCACGGTCTCGCCGATCGGCGTATCGGGATCGGCGCGATGGCAGTAATACAGGTCCAGGTAGTCCACCCGCAGCCGCTTGAGGGCGTCGTGGCAGGCGTCGGTCACGTGCTTGCGCGAGAGCCCGCGCTGGGTGGGCGCGGGGTCCCGGGCACTGCCGAAGAAGACCTTGCTCGAGATGCAGAAGCCGTCGCGGGGCAGCCGAAGGTCGGCGATCACGTCGCCCATCACCCGCTCCGCCTCGCCCTTGGCATAGACCTCGGCGTTGTCGAAGAAGTTGACGCCGTTGTCCCACGCGCAGGCGATGAGGTCGCGCGCCTGCGAACGGCCGATCTGCGCGCCGAAGGTGATCCAGGCACCGAACGACAGGGCCGACAACTGCAGGCCGGACGAACCGAGGCGACGGTATTGCATGGCGGGCTCCAACGTTGGGAAGCCTTCAGTGTATCGGTACCCACGGCGGCGCCAAGCCGGTACAATCCGCCCACTCTTCCTCCGGGGAGTAGCCCACCGGCCGCCCAGCGCGGGCCGGGGCGCGACGTCAACACACTTGGCCGGCAGGCCATGGCGCGCGCAGTCGACATCCGTCCAGGAAACGACCGGGCAAGACCGAAGGCAGGCGTTGCGCGTACCCGGGCCGGGCCGTGCGGCGTCCGCCTTCGCGTCCTGCGAAAGCCCGGCCCACGTCGAGACCCTGGACCCGATATGGATGCCCTGCCCTTTTCCACCACCCTGATCTCCACCGGCACGGTGGCGCTCGCCGAGATCGGCGACAAGACCCAGTTGCTCGCCCTGATGCTGGCGGCGCGTTTCCGCAAGCCGTGGCCGATCGTCGCCGGCATCCTCGTCGCGACGCTCCTCAACCACGCGCTGGCCGGCTGGCTCGGCAGCCTGGCCTCCAGTTGGCTGTCACCCCACGTGCTGCAGTGGATCGTCGCTTTCAGCTTCCTGGCCGTGGCCTTGTGGACGCTCAAGCCCGACACCCTCGACGAGGACGAGTCGCTGCCGGCGCGGGGCGCCTTCATCGCCACCCTCTTCGCCTTCTTCCTGGCCGAGATGGGCGACAAGACCCAGGTCGCCACCGTGTTGATCGCCGCGAAGTACTCGCCGCTCTGGGAAGTCGTGCTGGGCACGACGCTGGGCATGCTGCTGGCGAACGTGCCGGTGGTGGCGCTGGGCAGCCGCTTCTCCTCCCGCCTGCCGCTGAAGACCGCCCGGCTGGCGGCGGCGGCGGTGTTCCTGGCGCTCTCGGCCTGGGCCTTCTGGCGTGCATTGGGCGGCTGACGGCGACACCGGCTATCCTGCCGCCATCGTGACGGGGACCCCCCAATGCTGGCAGCGACCGACCATGGACTGAAGGCCGTCATCTCGACGTTGCTGACGCGGCCCGACGAGATCATGCTCGAGATCGGCGCCAGCGGCGAGCTCATGGTGGCCCGGCTGCGCGCGGTGATCGCGGTGCTGCTGCTGTTGCTCCCGCTGGCCAACATGCTCGGCGGCGGCCGCATCGACGAGAATCTGATCGGCCTGGCGGGCGCGGTGATCGTCAACGTCTTCGCCCAGGTCTGGCTGGCGCTGGCGCGTCGCCGGCGCCGCTTCCGCTGGCTGCCGTTCGTGACCACCGCCTTCGACGTCAGCATCGCCACCCTGGTGCTGGCCATGCTCGCCAGCCAGCACCTGCCGGCCGGCCTCAACAGCCTGATCGTGTGGTGCGGCTACATCCTCGCGATCCTGCTCACCGGCCTGCGCAACGATGGCCGCGTCACCCTGATGGCGGGCCTGCTGGCGCTGGTCCAGTACGGTGCGCTGTATGCATGCATCCTGCTGGTGGCGGACTCCCCCGAGCAGCTGATCTCCATCGACTACGGCACGGTCACGGTGGGCAGCCAGGTGCAGCGCCTTCTTTTGCTGGTCATCGTCACCCTGGTCACGGCGATGATCGTCTACCGCATGCAGCAGCTGGTGCAGATGTCGGGCACGGACGGACTGACCGGCCTGCCTAACCGGACCTGGCTGATCCACCGCATGCCGCGCCTGTTCGAGGCTTCCGACGACGACGGCAGCAGCCTGACCCTGGCCTTGATCAACCTGGACCGGTTCCGGCGCCTGAACGACGAGATCGGCCACGCCGAGGCCGACCGCGCCCTGCGCCACGTGGTGGCGATGCTCAACGAGATGATCGACGCTGGCGAATGGCTCGCGCGCGTGCGCGGCGACGAGTTCGTGCTGGTGCTGCGCAAGCCGGTCGGCACGGCATGGGAGCGGGTCGACGCGATCCGCCGGATCCTCGCCGACCGCCCCTACCAGCCCGAGCGTGGCGCCGATGCCGTCCGCCTGAGCTTCAGCGCGGGACTGGCCAGTTACCCGCACGACGGTCGCAACCTCTCGGCCCTGCTCCGCCGCGCGGACCAGCGCCTGCAGGGCGCCAAGCAGACCGGGCGCGACCGCGTCGTGGCCCGGGAGGCCTGACGCGCCGCCCCGGAAGGTACGCGCTTGCCCGTTCTCGCGGCCCTGCACTAGGCTGGCGGCTTGTCCATCGCGCCATCGCGGCCGCAGGGGTCACTACGTGGAATTCATCACCCGGATCGGGTTCGGCCTGTTCGGCCTCGTCGTTCTGCTCGCCATCGCCTGGTGCTTTTCCAACAACCGGAAGGCGATCAACTGGCGCCTGGTCGGCATCGGCCTGGCCATGCAACTGCTGATCGCCGGCTTCGTGCTGCTCACCCCCTGGGGGGCGAGCGTGTTCGACATGCTCTCGCGCGGCTTCGTCAACCTGCTGGGATTCACCACCGAGGGCGCGCGCTTCATATTCGGCGATTTCACCGACCCGGAGAAGTTCGGTTTCGTGTTCGCCTTCCAGGTGTTGCCGACGATCATCTTCTTCGCCAGCTTCATGAGCGTTCTGTACCACCTCGGGGTGATGCAGAAAGTCGTCCAGGGCATGGCCTGGGTGATCACCAAGCTGATGCCCGTGTCGGGCGCCGAGACCCTGTCGGTGTGCGCCAATGCCTTCATCGGCCAGACCGAGTCGCCGCTGGTGGTGAAGCCCTACATCTCGAAGATGACCGAGTCCGAGCTGCTGACCCTGATGGTCGGCGGCATGGCGACCATCGCCGGCGGCGTGCTCGGCGCCTACGTCATGCTCCTGGGCGGCGGCGACCCCGCGCAGCAGGCGTTCTACGCCAAGCACCTGATCACCGCCAGCATCATGGCCGCGCCGGCGACCCTGCTGATCGCCAAGATCCTGGTGCCCGAGACCGCGACCCCGCTGACACTCGGCACCGTGCGCATGGACGTGGAGAAGACCACCACCAACGTGATCGACGCCGCCGCGGCGGGTGCCGCCGATGGCCTCAAGCTGGCGCTGAACGTCGGCGCCATGCTGCTGGCCTTCATCGCGCTGATCGCACTGCTCAACGCGCCGCTGGTCTGGATCGGCGAGATCACCGGCCTGCAGGACGTGCTCGGGCGGCCGACCGACCTGTCCTCGCTGCTCGGTTACCTGCTCTCGCCGCTGGCCTGGGCGATCGGCGTGCCCTGGCAGGACGCCAGCACCGTTGGCGGCCTGATCGGGACGAAGGTGGTGCTCAATGAATTCGTCGCCTACGTGCAGCTCGGCGAGATCCTCCGCGGCAACGTGCCTGGCGTCGTGCTCACCGAACAGGGCCGGCTGATCGCGACCTACGCACTGTGCGGCTTCGCCAATTTCAGCTCGATCGCGATCCAGATCGGCGGCATCGGTGGCATCGCGCCGGAACGGCGCCACGACCTCGCGCGCTTCGGCCTGCGCGCGGTGCTCGGCGGTTCGATCGCGACCCTGATGACCGCCACCATCGCCGGCGTGCTCACGCACTTCGCCTGAGGACGCCCCATGCCCGCCGCCGTCGTCGTCATCGGTTCCTTCAACGTCGACCACGTGTGGACGGTCGACCGGCTGCCGCGTCCCGGTGAAACCCTCGCCGGCCGCTACCGCAGCGGCCCGGGCGGCAAGGGATTCAACCAGGCCGTGGCGGCGCGACGCGCGGGCGCGGGCACCCGTTTCGCCTGCGCCCTGGGCCGTGACCCCGGCGCCGAGCTGGCCTTGTCGCTGGCCGCCGACGAAGGGATCGAGATGCTGGCCCTGCGCGTGGACGAGGCCACGGGGACGGCCGGCATCCAGGTCGACGCGACCGGCCGCAACCGCATCGTAATCGGCGCCGGCGCCAATGCACGGCTGGACGCCGCCCACATAGGTCGCGTCGCCGACCGCTTCGAGGGCGCGCGCGTCGTGCTGGCACAGCTCGAGACGCCGGTGGACGCGGTGATGGCCGGGTTTGCCGTGGCCCGGGATCGCGGCATGGCGACGATCCTCAATCCGGCCCCGGCCGACGCCGGGGTACCCGACGCACTGTGGGCACTCACCGATTTCGCCACGCCCAACGAAACCGAGTTCAGCATGCAGCTCAAGCGCTGCTGCGGGCTGGAGGTCGATGCCGACACCCTGGCCGCGGAGCCGGACGCATCGCTCCACGCCCTGTGCCGCCGGCTGCTCCCGGCGGGCACCGTCATCGTGACACTCGGCGCGGCCGGTGTGTTCGCGTCGCGGCCGGACGCGGCCCTCCCCGATGGCGATCCGGCCTGGCTGCGCGTGGCGGCCCCCCGGGTCGAGGCGATCGACACCACCGGCGCCGGAGACGCCTTCAACGGGGCGCTCGCCGCGGCCCTGTCCCTGGCGCCCGGCCGCGCCCTCGAGGCGCAGCTGCGTGACGCGGTGCGCTTCGCCTCGCTGTCGACCGAGAAGGCGGGGGCCGCCCTCGCCATGCCCTTGCGCAGCGAGCTCCGGGCACGCTTTGCCACCGACGAGGCCTGAAGCCCAAAGCTTAACGCTCGATTAACAAGGCATGCCCTAGCCTGCTCCCGAGCCTCGTATTTGAGGCATCCGTCACACTTTCAGGGAGACAGCGCATGGCCGGCAAATTCGAGATCAGCACCCGCAGCAATGGCGAATTCCAGTTCAACCTGATGGCGGGAAACGGGCAGGTCATCCTCAGCAGCGAGGGCTATTCCGCCAAGGCGGCGTGCCTGAACGGGGTCGAATCGGTCAAGAAGCACAGCGAGGACGAGGCCTTCTTCGAGCGGCTCACCGCGTCCAATGGCAGCCCCTACTTCAACCTGAAGGCGAGCAACGGCCAGGTCATCGGCCACAGCCAGATGTACAGCAGCACGTCGGCGCGCGACAACGGCATCCAGTCGGTGATGACGCACGCGCCCTCCGCCCTGCTCAACGACAAGACCGCCTGAGGGGTTCCAGGGACTCGTCGCGGCGGCGCCGGGGATGCGCCGCGCCTTACAATGCGCGGATGTCCGACGACGTGTTCCGCATCGGTCCGCACGCCATCGCCCCGCGCCTCGTGCTCGCGCCGATGGCCGGCGTCACCGACAAGCCCTTCAGGATCCTGTGCAAGCGCATGGGCGCGGGCCTGTGCGTGTCGGAAATGACCACGTCCGACCCGCGCTTCTGGAACACCGCCAAGTCCCGCCATCGGATGGACCACGAGGGCGAACCCGAACCGGTCAGCGTGCAGATCGCCGGCACCGAACCCGAGGTGATGGCCGAGGCGGCACGCCACAACGTGGGACATGGCGCGCAGATCATCGACATCAACATGGGCTGCCCCGCCAAGAAGGTCTGCAACGCCTGGGCGGGCTCGGCGCTCATGCGCGAACCCGAACGCGTCGCCCGCATCCTGTCGGCCGTGGTCGCCGCGGTCGACGTGCCGGTCACGCTCAAGATCCGCACCGGCTGGGCGCACGACCAGCGCAATGCCCTGCAGATCGCCCGCATCGCCGAGGAATGCGGCATTGCCGCGCTGGCCGTGCATGGGCGCACGCGCGACCAGCAATACACCGGCGTCGCCGAGTACGACACCATCGCCGAGGTCAAGGCGGCACTGTCGATCCCGGTCTTCGCCAACGGCGACATCGATTCGCCCGAGAAGGCCGCCCACGTCCTGGCGCACACCGGCGCCGACGCACTGCTCGTCGGCCGCGCCGCGCAGGGGCGTCCCTGGATCTTCCGCGAGATCGCGCATTACCTGGCGACGGGCACGAAACTGGCGCCGCCTTCGCTGGGCGAGGTGCGCGACACGTTGCTTTCGCACCTGCGCCACCTGCATGACTTCTATGGCGAAACCTCCGGCGTGCGCATCGCGCGCAAGCACCTGGGCTGGTATGCACGCGACCGACCCGAGCACACGCTGGAACAACGCGCGCTGTTCCGGGCGACGGTCAACCGGGCCGACAATGCCCAGGACCAGTTGCGGATCACCGCCGAGTATTTCGATGCCCTGGTCGCGGGCGAGCCGCCGCGCCTGACCGCGGCTGCCTGAGCCGCGAACGCCCCGCGCCCGCCAAGCATCAAGCGTGCCAGCCAAAGGTCATCGGTGCGTCTGGCTCATGCGCCCGGCCAGGAACCGCGCTCCAATGGATACGCCGGGATGTCCCCATCGGCAGTATCCCCCGCTGCCGCGTCCCGGTGCCCAGGAGACCCCCATGAACGGCAAGATCACGCTTTTCGTACTCGCTTCGTTCGCGGCCATGCCCGCCCTCGCCGGCAACGATCCGGTCGGCGACCTGTCCGACGTCACCGGCCTGAGCGAGCGCAAGGTGCAGATGGTGCTCGGCAACCGCACCGCTTTCGCCGAGTACCGCTATACCTACGACCGCGCACTCGCCCGCTTCACCCGCGCAGTCGGCAAGGACGCGCACGAACGCCTCATGCGCGGCGAGTCGGTGGCACTTCGCGACGCCGAGGGTCGCGAGATCGTGGTGCAACTGCCTGCAGACCCGCACGCGGACCGCACGCTGTAGTCATCGAGGCGCGCTCAGCGCTCCAGGGCAGGCGCCGCGCGAGGCGGCGCCGCGCCCTCGCGGTCCACGATCCGTTCGTCGTCCGGCGAATCCTCCGGTGCCTGCCATATGCGGCGCCACATGTCGCCCAGCCGGCGACTGGCGTCCCAGGGCCACTCAAGCTGCGCAGGCGGAATCTCGCGCCATCCGCCTTCCTGCGCCTCGGCCACCGCGAAGCGGAAGCTGAAGTCGGGCTCGGCGCCCATGCGCAGGTCGGACAGCACGAGCTGGCCATCGCGCTGCTCGGCTTTCATGAAGCCGTGGTTGAACCAGCCCAGCCGGCTGACGCTGGGATAGTCGGCGACCTGGGCGAAGGCGCGCGCATCGGATGGATAGGCGCGGAAGGTCATCGGCCCGGTGTCGGCGGCGAGCGAGCGCTCGCCCTCCAGGAACCCTTCCGGCGTCATCGCCACGACCCGCCACAACAGGATGTTGAATGGCATGGGCACCGAGAAACGCGGCGCGTCGTCCAGTCCACGCGCGGCCAGCGTCTCGCGCGCGACCCGATCCACGCTGGACTTGGCCAGCAACGACGCCCCGAGGTAAAGCGAGCTGATGGTCAGTCCTACGGCCAGAGCGTGCTGCGCGAGGGGTCGCTCGCGTGCGAACCATGCCACCGCGCAGGCCACCAGCAACCAGATCGTGTAGAGCGGATCGATGATGAAGACGCTCGACCACATCACCGGTCGCGTCGGCAAGGGCCACCACAACTGCGTGCCGTAGACGGTGAACGCATCGAGCAGCGGGTGCGTGCACAAGGCCAGCTGGATCGCCCAGAACCAGCGCCGCGGCGATTGCGCGACGCGCTGCCCGCGACCCTTGCACCAGGCCCAGATCGCCCAGGCCAGGAAGGGCAGCACCAGCAGCGAGTGGCTCACGCTCCGGTGCCAGGTCATCCGCCGTACCGGGTCGTCGGTCAGCAGGTGGATGGGCAGCACGTCCAGGTCCGGCAAGGTGCCCAGCGCGGCCCCCGCGAGCAGGGCCGCGCGCCGGTGCCCGCGCGGCGCGATGGCGGCTGCGATCGCGCCGCCGAGGACGATCTGGGTCAGGGAATCCATCCGCGCATGCTACCGGTCCCCCGCCGCCCGGTCCCCTCCCGGAGGTCCTGCCCCTGCGTCCTCAGGCGGCGCTCGGCCACGCCACCGGCGACGGCGTGGTGTTGGCGAGGGCGGGTAGCAGGGCCAGCGTCTCTCCGGTATGCGACAGCAGCCGCAGGCTGCCATCGGGGTCCTCGCACAGGGCGGTGAGGCTTTCCACCCAGTCGCCGTCGTTGGCGTAGATGCGTCCGTCGCGCACGAAAAGCGCCGCCCGGTGGATATGGCCGCACACGATGCCGTCGAGGCCACGACGGCGCGCATCGGCCAGCCCCGCGCCGACGAAGCGCGCGATGTAGCGCTCGGCCGCGCCGCTTCGGCGCTTGAGGAATTCCGACATCGACCAGTAGCGCAGGCCCATGTGCCGGCGCGCGCGATTGAGCCACTGGTTGCCGGTCAGGATGCGGTAGTAGAGCCAGTCGCCGAGCCGCTCCTGCAGGCCACCGAACTGGGTGGCGTCGTCGTAGTCGTCCCCATGGGTGACGAGCAGGCGCCGCCCGTCCGCGGTGACGTGGACGGTGCGCCGCCTGACCTGCATGCGCGGCAGAGCCAGGCCGCAGAAGCGGCGGGCCGGACGATCATGGTTGCCGGGCACGTACACCAGTTCGGTGCCGGCGCGGGCCAGGGCATGCAGGGCTTCCACCACGCGTTGCTGGTGCGTCTTCCACACCGCCCGGCGCTGTGCCATCCACCACAGGTCGACGATGTCGCCGACCAGATAGAGGCGCTCGCAACGCAGGCCGCCCAGGAAATCCGCCAGCTCGGCGGCGTGGCAATGCTTGGACCCCAGGTGGACGTCGGAGATGAAGACCGCGCGGCGCCGGGTGGGCAGTCGAGTCACGGGATTGCCGTGCACGGGTGGCATCTTCATGGGCAGGCTCCATGCGTAGTGAGGGTATCGATCGCGGGTCCGGCGCAGCGCACCTGCAGGTAGCGCGCACGTTTCCGCGGCCGCAGCCGGTGCATGTCGACCTCGATCAGGCCGTCCACCGCGTCGCAGAAGCCCGGGTCCACGCCGAACGCGAGGAAGCGCGCGCCACCGGGCTCGCACAGCTCGGTGTACTGCTTGTAGAGCATGGGCAACGCCGCCCCCATCGCCTCGAGGTTGTCGCGCAGGACCGCGAAGGCCATGCCCGCGTCGAGGGCCTCGTCGAAGCCCGGCGGCGCGGCGCGATAGCGGAAGGGCCGATTGGAAACGGCGTGGCCCTCGGCGCCCCCGTAGAAGCGGCTGTAGTACGCGACGATCTGCTCGCGCGCGTCGACCGGCAGCGCGGCACTGATCGACACCGGCCCATACAGGTAACGCACCCCGGGATGGGCCACGAGGTAGGCGCCGATCCCCTGCCACAGGTAGTCGATGCTGCGGCTGCCCCAGTACTCCGGCGCGACGAAGCTCCGCCCCAGCTCCATGCCCTCCAGCAGCCGCGGCAGCGTGGCATCGGCATAGCGGAACAGGGATGCGGTGTACAGGCCCGCGAGGCCCCGGGAGGGCAACAGGTCCGCGCCGCGCGCGACCCGATAGGCGCCAGCCACCTTTCGTGCCGGGGCATCCCACAGCACGATGTGCTCGTACCAGCCGTCGTACTCGTCCAGGTCCAGTGCCGACCCCGTCCCTTCGCCGACGCGACGGAACGTCAGTTCGCGCAGGCGCCCGATCTCGCGCAGCAGCGGCGAACCCGTCGCGAGCCGACCGACCCGGATCTGCTTGCCGTCGGCAGTGGCGCCCAGCAGCGCCAGGCCTGCCACGCCGCGCGCGACCACGTCCGCATCGACGGGCGGCACCAGTGGCACCGTTGCATCGTCGGGCGCCCGGGTCGGCGACACCCGCCGTGTGCCGATGGCGTGCAGCTCGCGGCGGACGCGTCGCAGCAGCGCGGTCGGCTCTGCATCCGCCGGCAGGTGGAGCAGGCGACCGATGCGCAAAGTCACGCGGCGCCGCCGCCGGACGAACATCTCCCGCGCCAGCAGCATGGTGCCCATCGGCTTGAACACCGCCGAGGCGCCATAGAAGAGCGCCGAGTTGCGGGCCTGCACGCGGATCGGCAGTACCGGCGCGCCGCTGCGCCGGGCGAAGCGCAGGAAGCCACGACGCCAGCGGCCGTCGGAGACGCCCCGCAGCCCCAGGCGGGCGACCTCGCCCGCGGGGAACACGATCACGCACTGTTCCCGTTCCAGCGCGGCCTCCACGGCACGCAGGCTGTCGACCCCCGCGGCGCCACCGATCACCCGGACCGGCAGCAGCAACCCGTCCAGGCCTTCGACCATGGACAGCAGCTCGTTGGCGACGATGCGCACGTCCCGGCGCACGCTGCCGACGAGGTCGAGCAGGGCCAGCGCGTCGAGCGCCCCGGAAGGATGGTTGGCGATGACCAGGAGGCGGCCTCGCGGCGGGATCCGGTCGCGCTCGGCCGGGTCGACGACATAGTGCGCCTGGAGGAAATCCAGCGCCGCGGTGACGAAGTCGAAGCCCCGCAGGTGGCGGTTCGCCTCGACGAAGCGCTCCGCCTCGTCCAGTCGCGACCACCGGCCCAGGGTCCTGAGCAGGGGCCGCGACAGCCGCGACCTGCGGCCGCTGAACCACTGCGGGAAACGTTCTTGCAAACGCTCTTCGATCCGGCCCATCCGTTCGCACCACGGGCGACCCTGCGGTCGTCGGCGGCAGCTTGGGCGCGCCGCGCGACGCACGTGTGTCGCCGCGACGACAGCTCCGTGACATGGGTCCGGGCAGGCTGCACCCCCGGCGCATCGCTTAACCCGCAGGAAACGGTCGGAAGAGGCACAATGCACGTCCGGGCGGCAACCTGTATCATTTCGCCATCCCTTTATCCGAATTGAAGGATATAGCCTCGATGTCCAGCTACCTGTTCACCTCCGAATCCGTGTCCGAGGGCCATCCGGACAAGATCGCCGACCAGATTTCCGACGCCGTCCTCGACGCGATCCTCGCGCAGGACAAGCGTGCCCGCGTGGCCTGCGAGACGCTGGTGAAGACCGGCGCGGCGATCGTCGCCGGCGAAGTCACCACGACCGCGTGGGTGGACATCGAGGAGCTGACCCGCAACGTCATCAACCAGATCGGTTACGACAACTCCGGCGTGGGCTTCGACGGCCACACCTGCGCGATCATCAACATGCTCGGCAAGCAGTCGCCGGACATCGCCGCGGGCGTCGACGGCAGCGCGAAGAAGCAGAAGAAGCCCGAAGAACAGGGTGCCGGCGACCAGGGCCTGATGTTCGGTTACGCCTGCAACGAGGCGCCGGAGTTCATGCCGGCGCCGATCTACTACAGCCATCGCCTCGTCGAGCAGCAGGCCAAGGTGCGCAAGAAGCGCAACTCGCCGCTGCCGTGGTTGCGCCCGGACGCCAAGAGCCAGGTCACCCTGCGCTACGACAATGCCAACCAGATCGTCGGGCTCGATGCCGTCGTGCTGTCGACCCAGCACGACCCGGGCATCAAGCAGAAGGACCTGGTCGAGGCCGTGCGCGAACACATCCTCAAGCCGGTGCTACCGAAGAAGTGGCTCGACGCACTGCCGAAGAACAAGGTGCACATCAACCCGACCGGCATCTTCGTGATCGGCGGGCCCGTGGGCGACTGCGGCCTGACCGGCCGCAAGATCATCGTCGACACCTACGGCGGCATGGCCCGCCACGGCGGCGGTGCGTTCTCGGGCAAGGATCCGTCCAAGGTCGACCGTTCGGCGGCCTACGCCGCCCGCTACGTCGCCAAGAACGTGGTCGCCGCCGGCCTGGCCGACAAGTGCGAGGTGCAGGTGAGCTACGCCATCGGCGTCGCCGAGCCGACCTCGATCTCGGTCACCACCTTCGGCACCGGCCGCATCAGCGACGACAAGATCGAGAAGCTGATCCGCAAGCACTTCGACCTGCGCCCCTACGGCATCGTCAAGATGCTCGACCTGATCCATCCGATCTACCAGGACACTGCAGCCTACGGCCACTTCGGCCGCAAGCCCAAGGACGTCAGTTACGTCGATGGCGCCGGCAACACGCAGGTCGCCACGGCCTTTTCCTGGGAAAAGACCGACAAGGCCGAGGAACTGCGCAAGGCCGCGAAACTCAAGTAAGCGCGACAGTGCCCCGCGCGGGCGTCGCTTCCTGGAACGGGCCGCTTGCGGCCCGTTTTCATGTTCCCTTGCCGCCCGGTGGTGTTTGATGGCCCTGCCGTAGGGCGCGTCGTTGGCACGGCCCCGTGGGTCGCGCATTTGCACGAGAATCCTTGCGCCCTTCATCCTCCCGCCGCAGCGCGACGCTCGACCGCGCCGGCACCGCCCCATGGGCACGCCCGGAGGTATGGCACTCCCTTCCTTCGCGATGGAGCATGCCCATGCCCGACAGGTTCGACGAAATGCACGATGCGTCCGGACAGGTCCGGCCGCATTACCGCGCCTTCGACGATTGGGTGCGCGACACCCCCGACGCCCTCATCGCCGGCAAGCGTCGCGAGGCGGAGATCTCCTTCACCCGCGTCGGCATCACGTTCTCGGTCTACGGCGAAGAGTCCGGCAACGAACGCCTGATTCCGTTCGACATCGTGCCGCGCATCCTGCCCGCGTCGGAATGGCGCATGCTCGAAGCCGGCCTGCGCCAGCGCGTGCACGCGCTCAACCTGTTCCTGGGCGACGTCTACGGCGCCCAGAGGATCCTCAAGGAAGGGCGCGTGCCGGCGCACATGGTGCTGGGCAACAGCGAGTACCGGAACGAGATGCAGGGCCTGGCGGTGCCCGGTGGGATCTATTCGCACGTCTCGGGGATCGACCTGGTGCGCGCCGGCGATGGAGAGTACTACGTGCTCGAGGACAACCTGCGCGTGCCCTCGGGCGTCTCCTACATGCTGGAGAACCGGCGGATGATGGCGCGCCTGATCCCCGAACTCTTCGCCCGCCAGCAGATCGCGCCAGTGGAGCGCTATCCCGATGCCCTGCTCGAGATCCTGCGCCAGGCGGCGCCACCCGCGGTGGACAGCCCCATCGTCGCCGTCCTGACGCCGGGCGCGGCCAATTCCGCGTACTTCGAGCACGCCTTCCTCGCCCAGCAGATGGGCGTGGAACTGGTGGAAGGGGCCGACCTGTTCGTGCGCGACGACATGGTCTACATGCGCACCACCCGCGGCCCCCAGCGCGTGCACGTGATCTACCGCCGCATCAACGACGACTATCTCGACCCGACCGTGTTCCGGCAGGAGTCGATGCTCGGCGTGCCGGGCCTGTTCAATGCCTACCGCGCGGGTCATGTCACGCTGGCCAACGCACCCGGCACCGGGGTGGGCGACGACAAGTCAATCTACCCCTTCGTCCCGGACATGATCCGCTTCTACCTCAGCGAGGAGCCGATCCTGCACAACGTGCCGACCTACCAGCTTCGCCACCCCGACGAGCGCCAGTACGTGCTCGACAACCTCGCCGACCTGGTGGTCAAGGAAGTCCACGGCGCCGGCGGTTACGGCATGCTGGTCGGCCCGGCCGCCACCCGCGCGGAAATCGAGGCCTTCCGCCAGCGCATCCTCGACGATCCGGACAATTACATCGGCCAGCCCACGCTGTCGCTGTCCACGTGCCCTACTTTCGTGGAAAGTGGACTGGCGCCGCGACACATCGACCTGCGCCCGTACATCCTCTCGGGCGAGAAGATCCACGTCATGCCGGGCGGACTGACCCGGGTGGCCCTGCGCGAGGGCTCGCTGGTGGTGAACTCCTCCCAGGGCGGTGGCACCAAGGACACCTGGGTGCTCGACACCGACGCGCCGCTGCCAGGAGGAGCCCGCTGATGCTGTGCCGGACCGCCAACGACCTGTACTGGGTGGCGCGCCACATGGAGCGCGCCGAGAACACCGCCCGCCTGCTCGACGTGACCCAGCGGATCGCGATGCTGCCCGAGCGCCTCGACCGCGGCAAGGCGCATGCCGCGCCCTGGCGCCGCGCGCTGGAAGCGCTGGGCGTGGTCGAGCGCTTCGACGCCTGCCACGACCGCGTCGACGGCGACACGGTGGTCGATTTCCTGCTCCTCTCGCCGGACAACCCGTCTTCGGTGCACCACGCCTTCCATGCCGCACGCGAGAACGCGCGGGCCCAGCGCGTGGCGATCACCGCCGAGATGTACGAAGACCTCAACGCGACCTGGCTGGAGATGCGCGGGATCGATGCCACGCGGATCCGGAACGAGGGCATCAGCGGCGTGCTCGAATGGATCAAGAACTGTTCGGCTTCGTTCCGCGGGGTGATGATCGGCACCCTCGGCCGTGACGAGGGCTACCACTTCCTGCGCCTGGGCACCTTCATCGAGCGCGCCGACTGGGCGATACGGATGCTCGACGTGGTCGGCAGCGATGCCGACCTGGCCGAGAACCGCGAGGTCCGCGACGCGGTGGAGTACTTCCAGTGGAGCGCCCTGCTGCAATCGCTGTCCGCCTTCGAGACGTATCGCCGCCTCTACCGGGACTCGGTCAACCCGGTCACGGTCACCGAGCTGATGCTGCTCAACGGCGGCAATCCGCGCTCGTTGCGCACCTGCGTCGCGCGCCTTCACGAGGTCCTGCAGGCGCTGGCGGCGCACGATGGCCTGGAAGTCGTGCGCCAGGCAGGCTCGCTTGCCGCGCAGGTGCAGTACGCGCGGCTCGACGAGATCGTCGACAGCGGGCTGGAGGCATGGCTGCACGACGCGATGGAACGGCTTGCCCGCCTTGGCGACGAGATCCACCGCGAGTTCATGTCCGCCGATGACGAGGGCGCGCCGGTGGCTGACAGGTCGCGGAACGCGTCGCAGGCCCAATCGGCGGTGCGCCAGTGACGCGCGCTTGCCCCCTCCGGCCCTCCCGGCACAATGGCCATCCCGCGACCTGCCGCCACGAGGCCCGCCGCCCATGACCTACTGCATCGGAATGAACCTCGACGCCGGCCTGGTGTTCCTGTCCGACGCGCGGACCAATGCCGGGGTCGACGACCTGCGCAGCGCCGGGAAGATGCGCACCTTCGGCGCCGATGGCGAACGCTTGCTGGTGACGCTGTCGGCCGGGAACCTGTCGCTGACCCAGAACGTGCTCAACCTGCTCGACCAGCGCGCCCGCCACGAGCCCGATCGACCCGGCCTGCACAACGCGCGCTCGATGGTCGACGTCGCGCAGCTCGTCGGCGACTGCATGCGCGAAGTGCGCGCCCGCGACGAAGCCTACCTGCGCGCCCGCGACATCGACCCCACCGGCAGCTTCATCGTCGGCGGCCAGATCGCCGGCGAGGCGCCGCGCCTGTTCCTGGTGTACTCGGAAGGCAATTTCATCGAAAGCACGCCCGAGACGCCGTACTTCCAGACCGGCGAGACACGCTTCGGCAAGCCGATCATCGACCGCGTGATCGTACCGGGCACTTCCCTGCACGAGGCCAGCAAGTGCGCGCTGGTGTCGATGGACTCGACCATGCGCGCCAACCTGTCGGTGGGGCCACCGCTGGACCTGCTGGTGTACCGCCGCGACAGCCTCGGCGCGACCATCCAGCGCCGCCTGGAGGAAACCGACCCCTACCTGATGACACTCCAGCGCCAGTGGAACGATGCGCTGCGCATTGCCCTCAACGCGCTCCAGCCGGCGCCGTGGCTGGACGACTGCGACGGCTGAACGGGACGCGCCACGGGGGCGCCAGCGGGCGCCGCTCGCGGTAGAATGCGCACCTGCCCCGCCGAGGGGCGCTGCGACCGCCGCGACCGTCCCTATGGACGATCGTCGCTGGCGGCCAGGCTCGGCAGGGTTTCACACGCACCAACGGCGCCCGGTCTGCGAACCCCCGCCTCCGCGACGGCCCACGGCCGCCGGGGCGCACAGAACCGGAGTCCACATGAACGCTGTAAAGAAGACCTTCTCCCAGGATGGCGATTACAAGGTCGCCGACATTTCGCTGGCCGACTGGGGCCGCAAGGAAATCGACATCGCCGAGCACGAGATGCCGGGCCTGATGTCCATCCGCCGCAAGCACGCAGCCGAGGCACCGCTCAAGGGCGTGCGCGTGACCGGCTCGCTGCACATGACCATCCAGACCGCCGTCCTGATCGAGACGCTCAAGGACATCGGCGCTGACGTGCGCTGGGCCTCGTGCAACATCTTCAGCACCCAGGACCACGCCGCGGCCGCGATCGCCGCCACCGGCACCCCGGTCTTCGCCTGGAAGGGCGAGACGCTGGAAGAGTACTGGGACTGCACCCTCGAGGCGCTCAGCTTCCCCGACGGCAAGGGCGGCTACCTCGGCCCGCAGCTCGTCGTCGACGACGGCGGCGATGTCACGCTGCTGATCCACAAGGGCTACGAACTGGAGAAGGGCGACGCCAGCTGGGTCGACAGCGCCTCGGGCAGCCACGAGGAGCAGGTCATCAAGAACCTGCTCAAGCGCGTCAAGGCCGAGCGCCCGGGCTTCTGGACCACGGTCGTGGAAAGCTGGAAGGGCGTGTCCGAGGAGACCACCACCGGCGTCCACCGCCTGTACCAGCTGGCGCAGGACGGCAAGCTGCTGGTCCCGGCGATCAACGTCAACGACTCGGTCACCAAGTCCAAGTTCGACAACCTCTACGGTTGCCGCGAGTCGCTGGCCGACGGCCTCAAGCGCGCGATGGACGTGATGCTGGCCGGCAAGGTCGCGGTGGTCTGCGGCTATGGCGACGTCGGCAAGGGCTCGGCCCATTCGCTGCGCGCCTACGGCGCCCGCGTCGTCGTCACCGAGATCGACCCGATCTGCGCGCTGCAGGCGGCGATGGAGGGCTTCGAGGTCAACACGATCGAGAACACCCTCGGCCGCGGCGACATCTATGTCACCACCACCGGCAACAAGGACATCATCACCGTCGCGCACATGCAGGCGATGAAGGACCAGGCGATCGTCTGCAACATCGGCCACTTCGACAACGAGATCCAGGTCGATGCCCTGTACGCCCTGCCCGGCGTGGAGCGCACGAACATCAAGCCGCAGGTGGACAAGTTCACCTTCAAGGACGGTCGCTCGATCTTCCTGCTGGCCGAGGGCCGCCTGGTCAACCTGGGCTGCGCGACCGGGCACCCGAGCTTCGTGATGAGCAACTCGTTCGCCAACCAGACCCTCGCCCAGATCGACCTGTGGGCGAACAAGGACGCATACGCGAACAAGGTGTACCTGCTGCCGAAGAAGCTCGACGAGGAAGTGGCCCGCCTGCACCTGGAGAAGATCGGCGTGAAGCTGACCACGCTCAGCCAGGAACAGGCCGACTACATCGGCGTCGCCGTCGACGGCCCGTACAAGCCCGAGCACTACCGCTACTGAGCCGGCGCGCGTCGCCAGTGGCATCTCGGAACGGGCGCCTCGCGGCGCCCGTTTCCGTTCCGGGGAGCCGCGCATCCCGGCGATCGCATAGCACCGTAGGATGGGTAGCGCGACGCAAAACCCATCGTTCGACATGCGTACGGCTGCGCGGCGGTGGGTTTCGCCTTCGGCTCTACCCACCCTACGGCGACCCTGCGGCGACGGTGCGGCAAAACCCGTTCGGCGGCCCCACAAACCGTCATTCCAGTGAACGCCGGGATCCAGCTTTTGGCAGGCCCGTGCTGTCCCGGCCCGGACGCCAGTGCCCGGGCGTTCGTGGACGCGCGAACCGGTGGTTCGCAGCCTGCGTCCCCTCACCCCCCGGTCCAGCGCAACGCGCTGGGTGTTCGGCCGGACCGCGCGGCAGCGCCGCGCAATCGGTCCGCCGCACCCCAGCGTTCGCTGGGATGACGAGGGGTGGTGGCGTAGCGCCGTGGGATGGGTTGCGCTCATTGTGCTCGCCGATCCCGATGGCGGCGCGCGCGCCCGCTCACCGCCAGTTCGCGTTGGCGTCCCAGAAGGCGACGCTGCGCCGGTAGGCATCGCGGTCGATCGGCACGCCCGAGCCGCCTTCCTCCACGCCCAGGGCGTTGCGCATCATGGTGATCGGCGCCATCGGGATCTCGTCCGGCGTAGCGGTGTACAGGCAGCCCACCACGCCCCACTCGCGGTCGATCGGGTTGCCTTCCTTCTCGAGCTGCGCGGCGCTGTAAAGGATCACCACGAGGTAGTCGGCCACCGGCGGCTCCACGCCTTCGAACCAGCGAACGAGGACCGGCAGCTCCTGGCGCGAGCGCGCCTCGTAGCCCGAACGCAGCAGGTGCCGGTTGGCCGCCGTGACCGGCACCGTCAGGCAGCGCGTCGTGGTCCAGTTGCGGTGCACGTGCAGCTTGCAGAAGGGCGCATAACCCTCGAGCACGCGCAACGGGGACGTTGCATTGAGATGCTGCTCGAACTGCTCCGGACTGCAGTCGCGGATGGTGTTGGGACGTGGCTCGCGGGGGAACAGCCGGGTGCGGGCGAAGGGCGTGAGGCGGATGGACATCGGCGAATCGCGGGTGGAAGGGCTGTCGCACAGGGTAGCCCTTCGGCAACCGCGCATAACATTTACCTCTATCGCGATGAAGCGATATACTGGCTGCATCCAACCCCCGAGCGCCTGCCCGATGAGCACATCCCACCGCACGCCCGTCAGCTTCGAGTTCTATCCGCCCAAGAACGACGAGCAGCGCGCGCAGCTCGACCGCACCACGGAAAAGCTCAGGAGGCTCGCACCGGAGTACGTGTCGTGCACCTTCGGCGCAGGTGGCTCCACGCTCAGCTATACGCCCGAGACGGTGTCACGCCTCAGCGGCAAGCACGGACTGGACGCGGCGCCGCACGTCTCCTGCGTCGGGGGCTCGCGCGCGGAACTGTCCGAACTGCTCGGCCGATACCGCCAGATGGGTTGCCGCCGGATCGTTGCGCTGCGGGGCGACCTGCCTTCGGGCATGGGCCACCCCGGCGACTTCCGCTACGCATCCGACCTGGTCGCCTTCATCCGCGAGGAGCATGGCGACCACTTCCACGTCGAGGTCGCCGCCTACCCGGAAACCCACCCGCAGGCGCGCGACGCGCATGCCGACCTCGCGCACTTCAAGCGCAAGGTCGAGGCCGGGGCGGACGGCGCGATCACGCAATACTTCTACAACGCGGACGCCTACTTCCGCTTCGTCGACGACGCGCGCGCCCATGGCGTGGACATTCCGATCGTGCCGGGCGTCATGCCGATCTCCAACTTCAGCCAGATCCGGCGCTTTTCCGAGATGTGCGGAGCGGAGATCCCACGCTGGATCGTGCAGCGCATGCAGGCCTACGGCGACGATGCCGCCAGCGTCAGGGCGTTCGGTGCCGACGTGGTCGCCGGCCTGTGCCAGCGCCTGGTCGCGGGGGGTGCGCCGGCGCTGCATTTCTACACCCTCAACCTGGCCAAGCCGTCGCTGAGCGTGATCGAGCGCCTGTCCTGAAGGCGACTGGCGCGCCCCTGAACGGGGCGTGCCGCCTTCACTGTCCGCCCCCCGCGGGCGGCGGTAACCTGCACGGGTGCCCCCTCCCCGCCCCAACCCCACCGCCGCCTGGACGAACACGCGAGCCCTCGCCGCGCTGCTGGCCAGCGTCCTGCTGGTCGCCGCCTGGCCGCGAACGGCGGGAGCGCAGGTGCATCGCTGCAACGCCCCCGACGGCACCTCGATCTTCACCGATCGCGCCTGCGCCTCGCTGGGCGCCACCGCGAGCCTGCCCGACGCGGGCACGCACGGCGCCCGCCACGCCAGCAGGATGCGCTGCATGGGCTCGGTACAGGACCTGATGTTCGAGATGTCGATGGCCTTCGATGCCGGCGACCCCAATCGACTGGCCAGCGTCTACCACTGGGCCGGCATGTCCTCGGGCAGCGCCTATGCGACCATCGAGCGCCTGGACCGCATGGTCAGCCGCCCGCTGGTGGATATCGTGGCGATGATGCCCACGCCGCCCGAACCACCCCCCACCCAGCAACCGATGCCGCGCCGTCCCGCCGCCGATGCGGCGAGCACGGGCCGATCGCCGGAGCCGGCCGAGGAGGATCAATCCTACGTGGAGACACTTGCCCGGCGCTACGCCGACTCGCCAGAGCCCGAGCCGGCAGTCCACCATGCCGCCGCGGTCGCGGCACCTGGCCGTCCCACGCCCCCGCCGACCACGCTGCCTCCCGCGCCGGTCGTGCCGGTGACAGCGGCCAGGCCGGTCGGGATCAAGGTGGTGCAGACGCTCACCGATGGCGTGACCCCCACCAGCACCGTCTTCGGGCTGACCCGGCATTTCGGCTGCTGGTGGATCCGCAACTGAGCCCCCGGGCAGCGGGCGCCGCGCCGCGAGACAGGGCAAAATGGTCGCCTTTACTCCACTTCAAGGGACCCCGGCGATGCAGCAGTACCCCGATTGGATATGGCACAACGGCAGCATCAAGCGCTGGCAGGAGGCCACCACGCACGTCATGGCCCACGGCCTGCACTACGGCTCGTCGGTGTTCGAGGGCATCCGCTGCTACGAGACGCCGGACGGCCCGGCGATCTTCCGCCTGACCGACCACAATCGCCGCCTCTACGCCTCGGCGCGCATCTACGACATGGCGCTGCCCTACGACCTGGATACCCTCAACGCCGCCTGCCACGAGGTGATCGCGAGGAATGGACTGACCCGTGCCTACCTCCGCCCGTTCGCGTGGCGCGGCCTGGGCGGCTTCGGCCTGTCGGCCGACACGCCGATCGAGATGTCGGTGGCCACCTGGTTCATGGGCCCCTATTTGGGCGAGGCCGCGCTCGAGACCGGCATCGACGCCTGCGTGTCGAGCTGGCAGCGTTTCGCGCCCAACACCATCCCGGCCGGCGCCAAGGCGGGCGGCAACTACCTGTCCGGCCAGCTGATCGCCCGTGAGGCGCGCCGCCTGGGCTTCGGCGAAGGCATCGCGCTGGCATCCACCGGCCTGCTGAGCGAGGGCGCCGGCGAGAACCTGTTCCTCGTCTTCGACGGTGCCCTGCACACCACGCCGGTCAGTGCCGCCCTGCTCAATGGCATCACCCGCAACACCATCATCACGCTCGCCCGCGAGAACGGCATCGAGGTCGTGGAGCGCGACCTCCCGCGCGAGTACCTGTACCTGTGCGATGAACTGTTCATGTGCGGCACCGCGGCGGAGATCACCCCGATCCGCTCGGTCGATGGCCGCCAGGTCGGCGCCGGTCGCCCGGGCCCGGTGACCCAGAGAATCCAGGACCTGTTCTTCGGCCTGTTCGACGGCCGCACGAAGGACACCCACGGCTGGCTGGAACCGCTCAAGGGCTGACCGCCCCTCCAAGAGCGCGCCACCGCCGAAGGCGGCGGCGCGGCGGAGGTCAATCCGCGCCGGCGTCCGCGGCCTCCGGCGCGAAGGACATGGTCGCCACCACGCCCCGGGTTTCGCCCGGGGTGACGCGGACGTTCCAGCCGTAGAGATCGCACAGGCGGCGGACGATCGACAGGCCGATGCCGCCGCCCTGCGAATGGCCGGCATGGGTGCCGCGATAGCCGCGCTCGAACAGCTTGGCGGCATCCTCGGCGCTCAGGCCCGGCCCGGAATCGATCACTTCGACCGAATCGGGGAGCAGGCGGACGATGACCTCGCCGCTCTTGGTGTACTTGACCGCGTTGCCGATCAGGTTGCCGAGCGCCACCGAGACCGCGGCTTCCGGCGCATCGACGACCAGCTCGCTGTGCCCTTCGATCCGCAGCTCGAGCGGCTTGCCGGCGATCTGGGCGCGATGGGATTCCAGCAGGGTGTCGGCAAGCCGTCCGACGTTGGTGGCGCCATGTCCGCGCTCGTTGCGCGAAAGCAGCAGCAGCGCGCTGATCAGGTCGGTGCACTGCGCCTCGGCGCGCTGGATCCGCAACAACCGGTTGCGGGTCTTGTCGTCGATGCCGGGATGGGAAAGCAGCAGCTCCACCGCGCCCTTGATGACCGCGAGCGGCGTACGCAGCTCGTGGCTGACGTCGGCATTGAATTCGCGGTCACGCTCCACGACTTCGGTGAGCCGCGCGGAGTAGTCGTCGAGGGCCTCGGCCAGCTGGCCGACCTCGTCGTCCGGGAAATGGCTGGCCAGCGGTTCGAGCTGGCTGCTGTCGCCTGACTCCTTCAGGCGCGTGGCCAGTTCCGACACCGGGCTCATGACGCGCGACGCAGACCACCAGCCGACCAGCAGCGACAGCAGGCTGAAGACGAAGACCGAGACATAGATCGCCCGGTTGAACTGCGTCTCGCCGCGCACCGACTGGGTCATGTCATAGGCGAGGAAGAACCACTCGTTGGGCGTCTTGCGCACCGCCAGCTTGTAGGCGAACGGAGAGCCATCGGGGTTGGTCCCCGACATACTGTGGATGCCGTCGCCGAACTCGTACCAGTCCGGCTCCTCCTGTCGCAGCGCATCGAAGTTCTCGCGGCGCACGACCTTGCCGTACATCTGCTGGAACGGGATGCTCGGCGACTGCCCTGGCGCGGTGTAGTAGCTTTCCGCGTAGGCGTCGATGTTGCGGTTCATCACGTCCTCGACCAACTGGTTCTCCACGCGGTTGCGCGTGTAGTTGGTCGCCCATGCGAAAAGTGCCGTCAGGCCGAAGCCCAGCAGCACGAAGGCGAGGATGATGCGGCTGCGAAGTTGTCGCCGGAAGCGCCGGCGCCGGCGCGGGCGCGGGGATGCGTCAGTCGCGCTCATCGGGCGCGGCGATGCGGTAGCCGATTCCGTGGCGGGTCTGGATCAGGGGCACCTCGAAGGGCTTGTCCGCCACCGCCCGCAGGCCGTGGATGTGGACCCGCAGGCTGTCCGAATCGGGCAGTTCCTCGCCCCAGACGCGGGTTTCCAGTTCCTGGCGGGTGACCACCGCGGGCGAGGCCTCCATCAATGCCTGCAGGATCTTCAGCGCGGTCGGGTTGAGCTGGAGCAGCTTGCCCTGCCGCCGCACTTCCAGGGTATCGAGGTTGTACTCGAGGTCGCCCACGTTGAGCACCCGCGTCTGCACGCCCCGGCCGCGACGCGAGAGCGCGTTCAGGCGAACCTCCACTTCCTGCAGGGCGAACGGCTTGATCAGGTAGTCGTCGGCGCCGGAATCGAAGCCGGCCAGCTTGTTGTCCAGGCTGTCGCGCGCGGTGAGCATCAGCACCGGGGTCTGCTTGCGTGCCTCGTTGCGCAGCTTGCGGCACACCTCCAGGCCGTCCATGCCGGGCAGGTTGAGGTCGAGCACGATCGCATCGAAGTCGTGGACCACGGCCAGGTGCAGGCCTGTGATGCCGTCGGCGGCGAAATCGACCGTGTGGCCGCGATCTTCGAGGAAGTCGCCCAGGTTCGCGGCGATGTCCTGGTTGTCTTCGATTACGAGTATGCGCATCACGCCTTCCTTCAGTGGGTGCCGGCCCGGGGACCGCCGACCCGATGGTTGTTTGACCGCCGACCGGAGCCGCGGTTCCTGAACAGGCAGCATGGTCCCCATGCGACCGCATGCCTCGATTCTGCCAGAGCGACGGGACGGCGCCGTGCAGGCGCCTTCACCCGTTCGCGGCCCGGGCCAACAAAAGGCCCAGGGACGGGACCACCGTGCCTGGGCCAAGATTGGTTCGTACTGTCCCGATACCGTAACCCGCTATGTCCATCGACTGACCTGAGGCTGACCGAACTGGAACGGGCTGAGCTGCGGTCCGGCCAAGGCTACGCGGGTGCCGATTAAGGGCTTGTTAAATACCGACGCCTCGACCTGATTCCGAATTATTGTATTTGGAATCAGTCACTTGCACATGGATCACAGAAGATGTCAATCGCCCAGGACGCTTGCGGGGGTCAGACTCCCCTGGCGAAGCGCGTCCGCACCGGCCTCCTGCTGCCGCCGGCGCTCGGCCACGGTCTGGCAGGTGCTGACGACGAAATTGCTGCCCACGCGCCGCTCCCGCTTACAGACGCGGCGACTGTCCTCGGCAGCCTGGGTCAGCAAGGTGTTGACCTTTTCCTGGGCGTTGAACAGTTCCACGCGCTGGGCCGGGGGCATCGCCTCGATGGTTCCCGACTCCGCGAGCAGGCCTTGCATGGCATCAAGCGCGGCGACGACCTCGGCGCGCGCCGACGCCGAAAGCTCGGCGTAGGTCTCGCCATCGGCGAGGTCCCGCGTGATCGCCGCGCGCTGGGCATCGAAACCTGCCCCGGCCGAACGCGTCACGTCGAGCGCGGTCACGCCATTGGCAGCGCGGACCGGCGCGGACAGGCAAAGCAAGAGGGCACAGCCAAGGACGACTGCCTTCATCACGAACTCCTTCGTTTCCCGGAATGGACTGGCCCGGCCCAATGCCGGCCCCTGGCCCATGAAGCTAGCGCGGTCGAGGCACGCGTGGCATCGCGACGGGACAACCCGCCCGATCCGGCAAAGAACCGCCGTGTGCCGACCTAGGCCTTGCGCACCTGGTTGCGCTTGGCGGCGCGGCGTTTGTGGCGCTCGGCGGAATACTTGATGATCTCGCCGGCGATGTCGATGCCGGTGGCATCCTCGATCCCCTCCAGGCCCGGCGAGGCATTGACCTCCAGCACGAGCGGGCCACGCGCGGAGCGGATCAGGTCGACGCCGGCCACCCCCAGGCCCAGGACCCGGGCCGCACGGATCGCGACGTCCTGCTCGGCGGCGGTGGCCTTCACCACCCGGGCGCGACCGCCGCGATGCAGGTTGGAGCGGAAGTCGCCCTTCGGCGCCTGGCGCTTCATGGCCGCCACGACGCGCCCGCCGACGACGAAGCAGCGCAGGTCGGCGCCCTTGGCCTCGGCGACGAACTCCTGGACCAGGAACTGCGCATACAGGCCGCGCAGGGCCTCGATGACGCCGCGGGACGCGCTCAGCTTCTCGGTCAGCATCACCCCGGCACCCTGCGTGCCTTCGTTCAACTTGATCACGTGCGGCGGGGGCCCGAGCATCGACAACAGGTCGTTGGTGTCGTCGGGGTTGTCGCCGAACACCGTGGCCGGCATGCCGATCCCCTGCGCGGCGAGCATCTGGTGGCTGCGCAGCTTGTCGCGCGCACGCAGGATCGCGTCGGAGGCGTTGGGGGTGAACGTGTCCATCAGCTCGAACTGCCGGAGCACCGCGCTGCCGTAGCGGGTCACCGACGCGCCGATGCGCGGGATCACCACGTGGTACCCGGACATGGCCCGTCCCTTGTAGTGCATCTGGAAGCCGTCGGACGCGATGCGCATGTAGCAGCGCAGCGGGTCCAGCACGCGCACGGAGTGCCCCTGTTCGCGCGCGGCTTCCGCCAATCGCCGGGTGGAATAGAGTTTTGCGTTGCGCGACAGGATCGCGAATTTCATCGGCACATCATCCGGAAGGGGAAGCCGGCGCGTCGCCCTGGGGCGGGCGGCCATGCAGGTAGGAGCGTGCCGGATCGACCGTGAACGCACGGGCCAGGGCCGTGCGCCCCAGCAGCATCGGGAACAGCATGCCGCGTCGATCCGACAGGTTGATTTCAATCTCGCGTTCGATCCCCGCCAGTCGCAGCGTCGTGCGCAGGAAGACGCGCAGCGTCCTGCGCCCGCCCGAATCGGTCACCTCGCGCTCGTCCAGGACCGGGGCGACGACATCGCGCGCCGCGCCGCCCAGGCCGGGCGAGAGCCGGAAACCGACCCAGGGTGCGCCGGCTTCGACGAAGCGCCACTGCTGGTCGACGTGGAGGGCGGAACTGCGCGCGCCGGTGTCGACCTTGGCCTTCACCGCTGCCAGCCCCAGGTCCGGCAGCGCGACCGACTCTCGCCAGCCGAGCACGACCCGGGGCGGGCGCACCGGCTTGGGGGCATGCGGATGGGTCATCGGGCCTCCTGGACCCTGGCGACGGCCGGGGCGGGCGTCGGAAAGAACAACGGCGGCACGGCCCCGTGGGACCATCGCCGCCGCCTAGATCTGGAGCGGGTGAAGGGAATCGAACCCTCGTCAGTTGCTTGGGAAGCAACAGCTCTACCATTGAGCTACACCCGCGTGGCGCAGAGTCTACGCCGCGCGGCCCGTTCCAGGCAACGCGGCGCGACGTCCCGATCGATCAGAAGGCCTTGCCCAGGCTCAGGAAGGCCGACAGGTTGTCGGTACCTTCGCGCGCGAAGGCGCCCGAAATGCCGAAATCCGCCTCCAGCCCGAAGAGGCCGGCGCGAGCGCCGAGCAGGACCGAGCCGTGGTCGCCGTCGATCTCCAGGCCGGGCACGGCGAACGGCGCCGCGCTCGGCAGCGACTGCAGTCGCGCGAAGGCCTCGCCCTCCTCGTCCTCGAACTCGTGCTCCCAGCTGACCCGGGCATAGGGACGGAAGGCCTCGCTGGCCTCGATCTCGACCTGCCAGCCCAGGCTGCCGACCAGCGAGTCATGGTTCTGTTCCGGGAACGCCATCGAGGTCGACAGGGTCGGATCGTTCTCGGCCAGCTCGTCGATGTCGATGCGCTGCGACACCAGCGATGCCACCGGGCCATGGCGCAGCGTGCCGTGCTCGAACGCATAGCCGCCTTCCACCGCCACGACCAGGCTGGTGCCGTCCGCCGAGGCCGAATGCTCGCGGGTGACCGCGCCGAGCTGGACCTTGCGGTCGAGGTCGTAATTCGACCAGTTGTACCCGACCTGGCCCGTCACCCAGGCGCGTTCGCCACGCCAGCCCAGGTAGGCACCCAGGCTGGTGTCCTCGTGGCTGAACTCGCCGAAGCGGCGGCCGAAGTCCATGGTCTGGCTGCCGTAGCCGAGGAAGCCGCCGTAGACCAGGTTGCCGCTGCGCCAGTCGATGCCGGCGGTCAGCGCCGGGCCGATGCCCTCGGCGTCGACCATCAGCCCGGCGTCCTCGTCGAATTTCTGGTAGTCGCCGCGCACGTCGGCCCAGGCGCGCATGCCCTCGCTGTCCGGACGCCCCTCGACCTGCGCGGCGACGCGCTCGGTGCGCGCCAGGCCACTGATTTCCTGCGTATACGGCATCAGGGCGACCATGCGCGGCGCCTCGAGCACGGAGATCGCGTAGTCGGCGAGGATGTTGTGCGCTTTCGAGGACGGATGCACGCCGTCGGCAAAGGCATACGTGTCCGCCGCGTCGGGGCTGACGTAGGTGCCCGGGTTGCACGTCAGCGACTGCGCGGTGATCTGCGGCTGGCAGGCGGTCCCGGTGACGTTGGTGAAGCCGTAGGGCGCGGGATTGTCGGTGATTTCCTGGAGCAGATGGAACGTGTCGAGGGGAATCACGCGCAGGCCCGATGCCGCGAGGCCGCCGAACAGGGCGTCGTTGTAGGCCGTGGACAACTGGGTGCCCTGCGCCTGGGCCAGCGGGCCCTGCGCGATGAAGCCCGGCGTACGGCCCAGGTCCGGCACGGTCGGCACGAGGATGTAGCGCGCACCCGCGCCCTGCAACGCGCCGACGATGCCGATCTGCGACGTCACCGCGGCGCCGATGGTCGGCGCGGCCGGTGCGCCGCCGGTCACGGCGAACAGGTCGTTGGCGCCGCCCCAGACCGTGTACAACGCGTTCGGATCGGCACGGCCGCCCGTGCTGGCCAGGTAGTTGCCGACCTGTGTCGCCAACGAGGGGATCGGGCCGAGTGCGCCGGTCGTGTCCGTACCCACGCGCGCGCCGCCCACGGCGTAGTTGTCGCCGCCCTGGTTGGCGCTGAAGGCCTCGTCGCCGTAGAAGTCGGCCAGGTACTCGGACCAGACCAGGCCGGGGTTGGTGGTGAACTTGCCGAGGATCGCCGCCGACGGGCCCGCCTGGCTGACCAGCGCCGGGCGGAAGTGGCCGGAGTCGGTCAGGCTGTCGCCGAAGAAGACGGTTTGCGAATAGGTCTGTGCCGCGACGGGCGCGGCGGCGATCGCCAGGGCGGCGGCCAACACGGTACGAACGGGTGCTTTCATCGGAGTTCCTGGTTTCCTGGGATGTCGTGCGCGCTTGCACGCGGTGCATGATTGTCCGCAGGCAGGACATACGCTAGCGGATGGCGCATCCAAGCACGCCCCGGGGCGGCGACTCAAGCCGCAGTGCGTCATGGGGGACGCGCGCCGACTTCCCAGCCGCCGCGCATGGCGGGACAATGGCGGCATGGACATCCAACTCAATGGCGAGGCCCGCGACCTCCCCGCCGGCACCACCGTCTCGATGCTGCTCGCGAGCGAGGGCCTGGCGGAACGGCGCGTGGCGGTCGAGGTCAATGGCGAGATCGTGCCGCGCGGCCGGCATGCCGGGCACCCGCTGGCCGAGGGCGACCGGGTGGAGATCGTGCACGCCCTCGGCGGCGGCTGAGGCCGCACGTGCCGGCGAGCGCGCCGCCCGCAAGGCGTTGTCCCGCTCGCATGCATCCGCTTGACGCGGGATTGCGTATTCCTGTCCAGACGAAGACAGGAGCGCCCCATGCCGAATACCCGCGCCGAGCCGCGCGAAGCCAGCCCCGGTCGAACGCATCGATGGCGATCGATACTGCGCTGGTTCGACACCGCGGACGCGCAGGGTTACGAACCGGATGGCGATCGCGTCGACTGGCTGCGCGCGACGCCCTTCATCGGCATGCACCTGGCGTGCCTGGCGGTGCCCTGGGTCGGCGTGTCTGTCGTCGCGATCCTCGTGGCGGTCGCGCTGTACGCCGTGCGCATGTTCGCGCTCACCGCTTTCTACCATCGCTATTTCTCGCACCGTACCTTCGGCGCCTCGCGTGCCGTCCAGTTCCTGGGCGCGCTGGTCGGGGCATCGTGCGTGCAGCGCGGCCCCCTGTGGTGGGCCGCCCACCACCGCAACCACCACCGGCACGCGGACACCGATCAGGACCCGCATTCGCCGCGCATCCGTGGTTTCGTCCACAGCCACGTCGGCTGGTTCCTGAGTCCGCGGGGCTTCCACACCGACTGGGCGCGCATCCCTGACCTGGCCCGCTACCCGGAGCTGCGCTTGCTCGACCGCTTCGACCTGCTCGTGCCGGTGGGGCTGGCCGCCGCCGTCTACGGCCTGGGCGCGCTGCTTGAACGGGTCGTGCCGCAATGGGGCACCAACGGTCCCCAGATGCTGGTGTGGGGCTTCTTCGTCTCCACCGTCGTGCTCTTCCATGCGACCGTCACCATCAACTCGCTCGCCCATCGCTATGGCAGCCGCCGCTTCGACACCCGCGACGACAGCCGCAACAACGCCTGGCTGGCGCTGCTGACCTTCGGCGAGGGCTGGCACAACAACCACCACTTCTTCCCCGGCTCGGCACGCCAGGGCTTCCGCTGGTGGGAGATCGACCTGACCTGGTACGGCCTGCGCGCATTGGCGGCGATCGGCGTGGTGCACGGTCTCAAGCCCGTCCCGGCCTGGGTCGCGGAAAGGGCACGACGATGAGCCAGCGCATCGCCGTCGTCGGCGCGGGCATCGCCGGCCTCGCCAGTGCCTGGTGGCTGTCGCGACGCCACGAGGTCGTCCTGTTCGAATCGCAGGCGCGCCTGGGCGGCCACACCCATACCCACGAGATCGAGCGCGATGGCGAACGACACGCGGTCGATACCGGCTTCATCGTCTTCAACCGGTCGAACTATCCGCTGCTCGATGCCCTGTTCGACACCCTGGACGTGGCGTCGCGGCCCACCACGATGAGCTTCTCGGTGCACAGCGAGGCCAGCGGCATCGAATACAACGCCAGCACGCTCGATGGCCTGTTCTGCCAGCGCCGCAACCTGGCCTCGCCGCGCTTCCTGCGCATGGTCGCCGACATCCTGCGCTTCAACCGCGAGGCGCCGGCGCTGCTGCAGTCGCCCGGCGACGACCCGACGCTGGGCGAGTACCTGGTGCGCCATCGCTACGGTACCGCTTTCCGCGACGAGCACCTGGTGCCGATGGCCTCTGCACTGTGGTCGTCCCCGCCGAGGAAGATCCTCGAGTTCCCGATGCGCTTCCTGGTGCGCTTCCTGCAGAACCACCAGATGCTGCAGGTGTCGGGTCGACCGCAATGGCGCGTGGTGGAAGGCGGATCCTCGACCTACATCCGCGCCATGCAGGCGCGCTGGCAGGTCGACGAACGCCTCGCCTGCCCGGTGGAGTCCGTGCGCCGCGACCGCGCCGGCGTCGAGATCCGCCATGCCGGGGGGCGCGAGCGCTTCGACCAGGTCGTGCTGGCCTGCCACAGCGACGATGCACTCCGCCTGCTGCGTGACGCCAGCGCCGACGAACGCGAGATCCTGGGCGCGATCCGCTACCAGGCCAACGATGCCGTCCTGCATGGCGACACCCGCCTGCTGCCCGCCGACCCCAGGGCCTGGGCCGCCTGGAACGCACACGTGCCGGCCCGCGAAGGCGCCCCGTGCACGGTCACCTACCACATGAACCTGCTGCAGGGCATCGAGTCGCGGCACCCGTTCCTGGTGACCCTCAACCGGAACGCCGCGATCGACGAGGCCAAGGTGCTCAGGCGGATGAAGTACCGCCATCCGCTGCACGACCATGCCGCGGTCGCGGCGCGGGCCCGCCGCGGCGAGATCCAGGGCCGCCGCCATACCTGGTTCGCCGGCGCCTACTGGGGCTGGGGCTTCCACGAGGACGGCATGCGCAGCGCGCACGAGGTGGCCTCGGCCTTCGGCGTCGCGCCCGGCCAGGCCGACGGCAGGGCCGAACGCCAGGGCGAGGCCGCATGAGCGGCGGACTGGCCAGCGCGGTCTACGAAGGGCGGGTCCACCACCGGCGACACCGCCCCACCCTGCATGCCTTCTCGCATGGCCTGGGCCAGCTGTGGCTGGACCTGGACGAGGTCGACCGCGTGTTCGACCGGCACTGGCTGTGGTCGGTGGACCGGCGCAACGTCGCCGAGTTCCGGCGCCGCGACTACCTCGGCGGCGACGACGGCATGCCGCTGGCCGAGAGCGTGCGCAGCCGCGTGTGCGCGGCCATCGGCCACGCGCCGACCGGCCCGGTCCGCCTGTTGACCCATCCGCGCTACTTCGGCCACGTATTCAACCCGGTCAGCTTCTACTACTGCTACCGGGCCGACGGCGTGTCGCTGGACGCGGTCCTGGCGGAGATCACCAACACGCCCTGGCAGGAACGCCATGCCTATGTCCTCGACGTCGGCGATGCGCAGCGACGCGGCAACGTCCTGGAATGGGACTTCGACAAGCGCTTCCATGTATCGCCCTTCATGGCGATGGCGCGCCGTTATCGCTGGCGCTTCACCGTGCCGGGCGAGGTCCTCGGCGTGCACATGCAGGCGCGCGAGGGCGAGGACCGCGAATTCGACGCGACGCTGTCGCTCAAGCGCCGTCCGCTCGACGGCCGCGCGCTGGCCCGCCTGCTCTGGCGCTACCCGCTGATGACCGCTCAGGTCGTCGGCGCGATCCACTGGCAGGCCCTGCGCCTGTGGCTCAAGCGCACGCCCGTACACGACCATCCGCGCCACGCCGGAGAGACCCGATGACCGAAGCCGTAACCCGGATCGACGACCCCGCCCGCTATTCGACGCTGGACCGCTTCCTGCGCGAACGCCTCCTCGCGATGTTCGCGACACTGGACCATGGCGGCCTGACGCTCGTCGATGGCCTGGGCACCTCGCGCTTCGGCGGTGCCGCGCCCGATGGCCTGGAAGCCACGGTCCGGATCAACGATCCGGCGTTCTACCGGGCGGTCGCCGCGCGCGGCAGCGTGGGGGCCGGCGAGGCCTACATCGAGGGGCACTGGGAATGCAGCGACCTGGTCGCGCTGGTTCGCCTGCTGGTGCGCAATCGCGACCTGCTCGACGGCATGGAGGGCGGGCTGGCCCGCCTGGGCGGCTGGATGCTGCGCGCCTGGCACGCACTGCAGCGCAACACGCGCGAGGGCAGCCGGCGCAACATCACCGCCCACTACGACCTCGGCAACGAATTCTTCGGCCTGTTCCTCTCCCCCGACCTGATGTACTCGTCGGCCCTGTTCGAATCCGGGGACGAGCCGCTCGAGGCTGCGTCGCGGCGCAAGCTGGAGGCGATCTGCGCCCACCTCGAGCTCCGGCCCGGCGACCGGGTGGTGGAGATCGGCACGGGCTGGGGCGGCTTCGCCCTGCACGCCGCGCGCCACCACGGGTGCCACGTCACCACGACGACGATCTCCCGCGAGCAGCATGCGCTGGCCAGCGAGCGCGTGGCCGCGGCGGGACTACAGGACCGCGTCACCCTGTTGCTGGACGATTACCGCGACCTCCAGGGCAGCTACGACAAGCTGGTCTCGATCGAGATGATCGAGGCCGTCGGCGCGGACTACCTGGACACCTACTTCGCCACCCTCGGGCGCCTGCTGGCGCCGGGCGGACGGGCCGTGCTGCAGGCCATCACCATCGAGGACCACCGCTATGCGCAGGCCCGCGACTCGGTGGACTTCATCAAGCGCTTCGTATTCCCCGGCAGCTTCATCCCGTCGATCAGCGCCATGCTCGATGCCAAGGCACGCAACACCGACCTGCAACTGCTGCGCATGGAGGACTTCGGCCCCTCCTACGCGCTGACCCTGCGTGCGTGGCGCCAGCGCTTCCTGGCCCGGCTGCCCGAAGTCCGGGCGCAGGGCTTCGACGAGCGCTTCATCCGCATGTGGACCTTCTACCTGGCGTATTGCGAGGGCGGCTTCCTGGAGCGCGCCACCGGCGTTGCCCACCTGGTCATGGGCCGCCCGGACCGGCGCGGCATGGTCGTTGGGGCGGCGGCGTGAGCACCTTCTCCGATCTCCTGGTGGTGTGGGTCCTGGCCGCGCTGGCGATGGCCGTGGCCTGGACCTGGCAGCGGCGCCACGCCAACACGGGCATCGTCGACGTGGTCTGGGCCGGGGGCGTTGGTGCCTCGGCGGTGGTCCTCGCCGCGCTGGGCACCGGCGCCCTCCTGCCACGGGTACTGCTGGCCATGCTCGGCGGGCTGTGGGGATTCCGCCTGGCGCGCCACCTCTGGCAGCGCGTCCGGGACGAAGACGAAGACGGTCGCTACGCCTACCTGCGCCGGCACTGGAACGGCCACCAGGGCTTGTTCTTCCTGTTCTTCCAGGCACAGGCCCTGCTGGTGGTGCTGTTCGCGCTGCCCTTCCTGGCCGTGGCCGCCAACCCGGCCGACGGCTTCGGGGTCTGGACCGTGGCGGCCATCGCGACCTGGGGGCTTGCCGTGGCGGGCGAAGCGGTCGCGGACCGTCAACTGGCGCGCTTCCGCGCCGATCCGGGCAACCGCGGCCGCGTCTGCCGGAGCGGGCTCTGGCGCTACTCGCGCCATCCGAACTACTTCTTCGAGTGGCTGCACTGGTTCGCCTACGTGTGCCTGGCCGTCGGTTCTCCCGTCGCATGGCTGGCCTGGGCCGGCCCCCTCGTGATGTACGCGTTCCTGCGCTGGATCAGCGGCATCCCCTTCACCGAGGCCCAGGCCTTGCGCAGCCGTGGCGAGGACTATCGCCGCTACCAGCAAACCACGCCGATGCTGTTTCCGTGGTTCCCGCGCTCGCCTTCCTCCCCCACGTCCCAGCGAGGTCATCATGAACGCGCGGATTGAGTCCACCCTCCATCACGAGCGCCCCGGGCCCGGCCTGATCGGACTGGCCGAACGCGGCTGGATCCCCGACACGCTGCTCCGGCACGGCATCCGGCGCCTGTGCCGACAGCGCCTGCACGAAGAGCGCGCCGGGGGCTGGGCCGGCGAAGCACGCCGGTTCGAGGCACGCCTGGCCATGCTCCGCGGCAGCCCGGTGGCCATCCATGCCGACGCCGCCAACGCCCAGCACTACGAGCTGCCGCCGGAGTTCTTCAGGCTCTGCCTGGGCAACCGGCTGAAGTACTCGGCCTGCTACTACCCGGAGGGCAACGAAAGCCTGGACGAAGCCGAGGAGGCGATGCTCGCGCTCTACGGCGAGCGGGCCGGACTGGTGGACGGCCAGGACATCCTGGAGCTGGGCTGCGGCTGGGGCTCGCTGACGCTGTGGATGGCCGAGCGCTACCCCAACGCCCGGATCACCGCGGTGTCCAATTCGGCGGCGCAGCGCGAGCACATCCGCGCCCAGTGCCACCAGCGCGGCTTCGACCACGTGCGGGTCATCACCGAGGACGTCAACGTGCTGGAGCTCGACGCGGCGGCCTACGACCGCTGCGTGTCGGTCGAGATGTTCGAGCACGTGCGCAACTACGCCGTCCTGATGGAGCGCATCGCCGGCTGGCTGCGACCGGGCGGCAAGCTCTTCGTGCACGTGTTCCTGAATCGCACGCTGATGTATCCGTTCGAGACCGAGGGCGAGGACAACTGGATGGGCCGCCATTTCTTCACCGGCGGACTGATGCCGTCGGCCGATACCCTGGCCTGGTTCCAGGACCACCTGTCGCTGGAGCGCCGCTGGCTGCTGGACGGGCGCCACTATGCCCGCACGGCGAACCAGTGGCTGTCGCGGCAGGACCGCCATGGCGATGCCGTAAAGGAGGTGCTGGCACGGGTGCACGGCGAGGCGCAGGCCACGCTCTGGGTGCAACGCTGGCGCATGTTCTGGATGGCCTGCGCGGAGATGTTCGACTACGACGGCGGCCGCGAGTGGGGCGTGGGCCACTTCCTCTTCAGCCGCCCCGGCGGCGCCCACGCGGGTACCGGCCGATGAGCGCGTTCCCCGCGGTACTGCGTCCGCGCATCCTCGCCTTGCTGTGCGCGGCGATGCTCGCCGGCTGCGCCCACCAGGCACCGACCATCACGCCAGTGGACTCGGTCGAGCTCCCGCGCTTCATGGGGACCTGGTACGTCATCGCGCACATCCCGACCTTCGTCGAGCGCGACGCCTACAACGCGGTCGAGCGTTACGAACTCGACGACGAGGGCCGGATCCGCACCACCTACACGCAGCGCAAGGGCGGCTTCGACGCCGAGGAATCGGCCATGCACCCCATCGGCCGCGTCGTGCCCGGCACCGGCGACGCCGTGTGGACGATGCAGTTCGTGTGGCCCATCCGGGCCGAGTACGTGATCACCTACGTCGACGCCGGCTATACCCAGACGATCATCGGGCGCAGCAAGCGCGACCATGCCTGGATCATGGCGCGCACGCCGAGCATCCCCGAAGCCGACTACCAGGCCCACCTGCAACGCCTGCGGGAGATGGGGTATTCGCTCGAGGACCTGCGCCGGGTCCCGCAGCGCTGGCCCGAGTAACACCATCGGACCGCCGCGCGGCGCCCCCGCGCGGCCGGGTGGTGCGATAATGGGCGGATGAACGCCCCACACCGCATCGATCCGCTCGTCATCGCCGGGAAAAGCTACGGCTCCCGCCTGCTCACCGGCACCGGCAAGTTCAAGGACCTGGAAGAAACCCGGCTGGCCACCGAGGCCGCCGCCGCCGAGATCGTCACCGTCGCCATCCGGCGTACGAACATCGGCCAGGCGCCGGGTGAACCGAACCTGCTCGACGTCCTGCCGCCCGACCGCTACACGCTGCTGCCCAACACCGCCGGCTGCTATACCGCCGAGGAGGCCGTCCGGACCTGCCGGCTGGCCCGCGAACTGCTCGACGGGCACGCCCTGGTGAAGCTCGAGGTCCTCGGCGACCAGAAGACGCTGTTCCCGGACGTCGTCGCCACCCTGCAGGCGGCGGAGACCCTGGTGGCCGAGGGCTTCCAGGTCATGGTCTATACCTCCGACGATCCCATCCTGGCCAAGCGCCTGGAGGCCATCGGCTGCGTGGCGGTGATGCCGCTGGCGGCGCCGATCGGCTCCGGCCTGGGGGTCCAGAACCGCTACAACCTGATGGAGATCGTCGAGAACGCGAGCGTCCCGATCATCGTCGATGCCGGCGTCGGCACCGCATCGGATGCCGCCATCGCGATGGAACTGGGTTGCGACGGCGTGCTCATGAACACCGCCATCGCCGGCGCCCGCGACCCGCTGCTCATGGCCCACGCGATGAAGCTGGCCGTGGAAGCCGGTCGCGCCGCGTTCAAGGCCGGCCGCATCCCGCGCAAGCGCTACGCCTCGGCATCCAGCCCGGTGGACGGCCTGGTCGGCTGATGAGCGACGCGCCCGACACGCCGGCCGGCAAGACCCCGCCCAAGCCTTTCACCGTGCACGAGGGGCAACGGCAGATCCGCAGTTTCGTGCTCCGGCAGGGGCGCTTCACGCCGGCCCAGCAGCGCGCGTTCGACCAGGCCTGGCCGCGCTTCGGCCTCGACTACCAGGGCCGGCCCCGGGACTTCGACGCTGTGTTCGGGCGCGTGGCGCCGCGGGTGATGGAGATCGGCTTCGGCAACGGCGAGGCGCTGCGCTTCGCGGCCCGCCAGGACCCCTCGCGCGACTACCTCGGCCTGGAGGTGCATGCGCCCGGCGTGGGCCGCCTGCTCAACGCGCTGGCCGAGGACGGCAGCGACAACGTCCGGGTCTACCACCACGATGCGGTCGAGGTGCTGGAGCACGAAGTCGCCGACGGCAGCCTCGACGAGATCCGCATCTATTTCCCCGATCCGTGGCACAAGAAGCGCCACAACAAGCGCCGCCTCGTGCAGCCCGGCTTCGCCGGCCTGCTGGTGCGCAAGCTGGCCAGCGGCGGCCGCTTGCACCTGGCCACCGATTGGCAGGACTATGCCGAACACATGTGGGACGTCCTCGATGCCACCCCCGGCCTGGAGAACCGCGCCGGTGCGCGGGGATCGGTGCCGCGGCCGGCGTGGCGCCCGCAGACACACTTCGAGACGCGGGGCCAGAAACTGGGCCACGGCGTCTGGGACCTGCTCTACGACAAGGCACGGGATGCGTGATTCGTGGTTCGTGATCCGGCAAACACGCGGCAACCGGTAGTCTCGGTCGAAGCTCACGACTCCCGCATCGGCGCACGGCGGCACCGACCCTGCCGCGCGCCACGATCCGGTCACAGGCACGCACGGACCTGATGGACACCACGCTGGCGCTCACCACCGACATGAAGCTCGTCCTCGGGCTGGTGGGCTTCACGATGGTGATGTTCCTGTTCGAGCGCATCCGCGCCGACGTCGTGGCGCTGGTCGTGCTGGTGCTGCTGGGCCTGTCGGGCCTGGTGGCACCGGACGAACTGTTCAACGGCTTCTCGGGCCAGGCGGTCATCAGCGTCATCGCGACGATGATCCTCGGTGCCGGCCTCGACCGCACCGGCGCGCTCAACCGCCTGGCGGCATGGCTGCTGCGGCGCGCGCACGGGGTCGAGCAGCGGCTGATGCTGCTGACCGGGGCGATCGCGGGACTCAACTCCTCCTTCATGCAGAACCCGGCGGTGATGGCGTTGTACCTGCCGGTCGCCTCCCGCCTGTCCTCGCGCACCGGCCTCTCGCTGCCGCGCCTGCTGCTGCCGATCGCCGCCGCGATCATGATGGGCAGTGCGCTGACGATGGTCGGCAACTCGCCGTTGATCCTGCTCAACGACCTCCTCGTCGCCGCCAACAGCAACCTGCCCTCCGGTGCGGCCACGCTGGAACCGCTGAAGATGTTCGCGCCCCTGCCGATCGGCCTGACCCTGCTGGCGGCGGCGCTGGCGTACTTCCACTTCTTCGGCCACCGGCTCGAACGCGATGATGCCGGCAAGGGCGTGACGCCCGCGCGCACCCAGAGTTACTTCGCCAAGGCCTACGGCATCGAGGGCGACGTCTACGAACTGACGGTCACCGCCGAGAGCCCCCTGGTCGGCATGTCGCTGGGCGAAGCCGAGACCCTGCATGGCGTACCGCTGCTGCTCGCGCTCAAGAGCAACAACGAGGAGCGCCTGGCGCCCCCCGCCGATACCCGCATCTGGGTCGGCAGCGTGCTCGGCGCGATGGGCCCCAAGCAGCAGGTGGCGGACTTCGCGCAGAACAACTTCCTGCGCCTGACCTCGCGCCTGCGCAATTTCGGCGACCTCTTCAACCCCAGTCGCGCCGGCATCTCCGAGGCCGTGATCCCGCCGACGTCGAGCTTCATCGGCAAGACCGGCCGCGAGCTCGAGCTGCGCAAGCAGCGCGGCATCAGCCTGCTGGCGATCAACCGCGAAAAGGACGTGCTGCGCGAGGACGTGCGCAACCAGCCGCTGCGCTCGGGCGACATGCTGGTCCTGCACAGCATCTGGACCGACCTGGCCAAGGCCGCGGCCGGCAAGGACCTGGTGGTGGTCACCGACTATCCCAAGGGCGAGCAGCGACCGCACAAGTTCAAGATCGCGATGGGCATCTTCGCCGTCGCCATGCTGCTTGCGCTGTCCTCGCGCCTGCCGGTCTCGCTGGCGCTGATGGCCGGGGTGGCGGGAATGCTGATCGCCGGTGTCATCCACATCGACGAGGCTTACTCGGCGATCAACTGGAAGACCGTGTTCATGATGGCCTGCCTGATCCCGCTGGGTTGGGCGATGGATTCCAGCGGCGCGGCGGCCTGGGTCGCCGGCCACAGCATCGAGCAGCTCCCGCGCGGCACGCCGGTGTGGATCATGCAATTGCTGCTGGGGCTGTTGACGACCGCGTTCTCGCTGGTGATCAGCCACGTCGGCGCGACGATCGTGGTGGTCCCCCTGGCGATCAACATCGCCCTCGCCGCAGGGGGCAACCCGACCGCTTTCGCCCTGATCGTGGCCTTGTCAGCGTCCAACAACTTCATGACCGCATCCAACCCGGTCATCTCGATGATCACCGGCCCGGCCGGCTATTCGGGCAAGGAACTGTGGCGGATTGGCGCGCCGCTCTCGCTGGTCTACACCACCATCACGGTGCTGATGGTCAACCTGCTGTTCTAGGACGCTCCCGGACGCGGCACGCCACCGCGCATCGCCGGCCAGCGCCTGGCCCCCTAGCCCAGCCAGACCGCGCCGTGGCGTACCTGCACCTTCACTTCGCGCAGGGATTCACCGCGGCAAGGTCCCGCCACGCACTCGCCGCGGTCCAGCTCGAAGCTGGCGCCGTGCGCCGCGCAGACCAGCAGGCCTTCCTTGCTCCGGAGGAACTGGCCGGGCGACCAGTCCAGGCGCCGGCCGGCGTGCGGGCAGATGTTGAGCCAGCCGCGCACCACGTCGCCTTCGCGGAACAGGACGAGCGATTCCGCATCGCCGTCGAGCACGGCCTCCACCTCCACGAGCCCACCGTCGGGCAGGCGTTCGAGCGCCAGCAGCGGCGCGGTCGAACCGTCTGAATCCTGACTGCCATCACGCATCGTTAACGAATCCATTACACGGAGAACCGGTCGCCGTCCGATACTCGTCGCTCGGCGATGTTGCCGCATTGTGTCACGACGTATCGAATGTCCGCTTACGCTTTCCGCTTCGATCCCAGCTGGATCCGCTCACGCGTCCACGCCGCCGCCTCGCCGCGCAAGCCGCGGCAGCGCTGGTTGCGCGTCGCCTTCGGCGTCGTTGGCGTGGCCCTGCTGGCCGTGCTGGTGATGTTCAGCGTGGTCGTGGGCGCGGCGATGATCGCCATCGGGCTGTTGTTCCGCCTGTGGCAGCAGCGCGGCAAGCCGGTGGCCCGCGACAGCCGGGTCATGGACGGCGAGTACCGGGTGCTGGAAAAACACCGCCTGCCGCCGGTACGCTGACCGCCCCGGGTCCGTCGCGGCCCAGCACCAAGAGCCACCCCCCCATGGGCGACGTCATCCAGGCGCCGGCAGTGCCGCGCGTCCCCGTCCTGATCGACGGCAACGCTTCTTCCGAACACTTCCCGGTCCGCCGGATCTACTGCGTGGGCCGCAATTTCGCCGACCATGCACGCGAAATGGGCGCCGTCGCCCCCGCCAGCCGCGAAGCGCGCGGGCAGCCGGTGTTCTTCCTCAAACCCGCCGACGCGATCGTGATCGATGGCCAGGTGCCCTACCCGCCCGGCACGCGTGAACTGCACCACGAGGTCGAACTGGTCGTCGCGCTCGGTGCCGACGCGCCCACCGGCGTGCTGGACCCTGCCGATGCCGGCGCGCTGGTGTACGGCTACGCGCTCGGCCTGGACCTGACCCGGCGCGACCTGCAGGCGGCCGCCAAGGCCAAGGGCCTGCCGTGGGACACCGGCAAGTCCTTCGACCATGCCGCGCCGATCGGCGCCCTGTGCCCGGCCACGACGCTCGGCCCGCTCGACGGCCGCGCGATCCGCCTGGAGGTCAATGGCGAGCTCCGCCAGCAGGGCTCGCTCGACGACCTCATCTGGACCGTGCCGGAGATCCTGCACGAGCTGTCCCGCCTGTACGCGCTGCGCGCGGGCGACCTGGTCTTCATGGGCACCCCTGCCGGCGTCGGCCCCCTGCAGCCGGGCGATCGCTTCGAAGCCACGCTCGACGGCCTGCCGTCGCTGTCGGGCCGGATCCTGCCCGCGACGGGCTGATCCCCGCCGGCCACGAGCCCTGCCCCGATTCGGGTAGTCTCCCGGTATCCACCACACACGAGGAGCTCCCGATGGGCATGGTCAGCGAATTCAAGGCGTTCATCGCACGCGGCAACGTGATCGACCTGGCGGTCGCCGTGGTGATCGGCGCGGCCTTCGGCAAGATCGTCACGGCGCTGGTCAATGGCATCGTCATGCCCGTGCTGGCCACCCTGACGGGCGGGGTCAACGTCAGCGAATGGAAGATCGTGCTCGACCCGGCCACCGTGGATGCCGCGGGCAACGAAGTCGCCGAGGTCGCGATCAGCTACGGCATGTTCATCCAGAGCATCATCGACTTCCTGCTGATCGCCTTCGTGATCTTCCTGTTCGTGAAAGCCTACAACCGCCTCAAGAGGGCCGAGGAAGCGGCGGAGGAAACCCCCGCCGAGCCGACCGAGGAGGTCCTGCTGCTGCGCGAGATCCGCGACTCGCTGCGGAAATGACCCGCTCGTCTCCAACCTCGCACGGGATTGCAGGCTGCGGCACAAAACGCTCAAGCCACGCATGACTTGAGGCACCCCGGCCGAAGCCGCGCGCTTGCTAAGCTCGCGGCTTCGTCTTTTTTCCGGCCCCTCGTGGAGAACCCCATGCACAAGACCCTGCTGGCCCTGGCCACTGCCCTGCTCCTGTCGAGCACCGTCGCGACCGGCCCCGTCCTTGCAGGCGAGAGCGAGACCCGTATCGGCGTCGAAGCGCACGAGGTGGTGCCGGGCCTGCGCGACGCCGCCCTGCGCAGCGACCTCGCGTACCGGGTGGTCGAGTCACTGACCACCGAAGTCGGTCCGCGCCTGGCCGGCAGCGAAGCCGACGCGCGCGCCGTCGCCTGGGCCGAGGCCAAGTTCCATGAGCTGGGCTTCGACAAGGTCTGGAAGGAGCCGGTCACCTTTCCGAAGTGGGAGCGCCGCAGCGAACACGCTCGCGTGCTGGGTGCAAACGCGCAGCCACTGACGATCACCGCCCTGGGCGGCAGCCCCGGCGGCACCGTCGAGGGCGAGGTGGTGCGCTTCGCCGACCTGGCCGCGCTGGAGGCCGCGCCGGCCGGATCGCTGGCCGGCAAGATCGCCTTCGTCGACTACCGCATGGAGCGCGCACGCGATGGCGCGGGCTACGGCCCGGGCAGCCGCGTCCGCAGCCGCGGCCCTTCGGCGGCCATCCGCGCGGGCGCGGCCGGCTACGTCATGCGTTCGGCCGGCACCGACTCGCACCGCAACCCGCATACCGGCATCACCCGTTTCGACGAGGGCCTGCAGCCGATCCCCTCGGCCGCGCTTTCGGTCCCCGACGCCGACCAGCTGGCCCGCCTGGTGGCCCGCGGCACGACGCGCCTGCAGCTCGCGCTGGACTGCGGCTGGACGGGCACGGCCACCTCCTACAACGTCATCGGCCAGATCAACGGCAGCGAGCGTCCGGAGGAGGTGGTGGTGATCGGCGGCCACCTGGATTCCTGGGACCTGGGCACCGGTGCGGTCGACGATGGCGCAGGCGTGGGCATCACCATGGCCGCTGGCGCGCTGATCGGCCAGCTGCCTGCCCCGCCCGCACGCAGCATCCGCGTGGTGGCCTTCGCCAACGAAGAACAGGGCCTGTACGGCGGCAAGGCGTACGCCGAGGCCCACAAGGACGAGGTGGGCCTGCACGTGATCGGCGCGGAAAGCGACTTCGGCGCCGGCCGCATCTACGGTTACTCGAGCTCGGCGCCGGCGTATGCCGAGCCTGCCGACAAGGCGATCGCCGAGGCCCTGGCGCCGCTGGGCATCGTGCACATGCCCGGCGAGGGCGGCCCGGGGCCCGACATCGGCCCGATGGCGGCCAACGGCGTGGCCTGGGCGCGCCTGGCGCAGGATGGGACCGACTACTTCGACCTGCACCACACGCCGGACGACACCTTCGACAAGATCGACCCCGAGGCACTCGCGCAGAATGTCGCCGCGTATGCGGTCTTTGCCTACCTGGCGGCATCGAACGAGGTCCAACACGGCTTCGGCAGCGCACCCCGGGACACGCCCCCCGCGGAAGACTGAGCCGGCCCGGGACGCACCCGCGGCGCCGACCTGGCGTCGCGGGGAGGCGCGTCGTGAACGGGACGGGCGCGGAACGCCCATCGCAGGCCAGGGGCAATGCCATGTCGTTCGAGCCCCTTGCCGGCCGGACCTTCACCGGCGCGGCCGCACAGCAACACCCAGGTCGTGGACGGAGCCCCCGCCATGCAGGCCGCGCTCGAGGTGGCCAGCGCGGCCCGGTACCTCGCCTGCATGCGGCCCCTCGAGGTGGCCGCGACGGGCGCCTGCAGGCGCCCGCCTAACGCCGGGCAACCAGCACCCACTGTCCCTGGGGCAACCCCGCCGCCGGGTCATGGACCCGGTATGCCGCTGCCTCGTGGAAACCAGCCGCTCGAAGGTCTTCCAGCAGTTGCCAGCCAAAATGATGGAAGCACACGACGCCGCCACTGAGCGGGTCGCCATGGTATTCGGGCGCGCCGAAGTGCTCGATCCCGCCGCCGGCACGGGGCCGGGCGATGCGCCGGTTGCACGCCTGCGAGTCGTGGAAGGGCAGCGTGAGGACGAGCACCCCGCCTGGCCGCAGGACCCGCGCGAATTCACGCAACGCCGCCGGATAGTCGGACACGTGCTCCAGCACGTCGAGGCTCAGGACGCCATCGCATGATTCGCCGGGGTCGTCGAGCGCAGTCACGTCGCCATGCCGCACGAGTACCGCCGCGCCATGCCGCCACAACCATGCGGACAGGCGCAGCCGTTGCCGGAAACCACGCAGGTACTCGCTGCCGTGCAAACGCCGCACTCGTCGCCCCAGCGCCAGGAACAGCCGGCTGGCCTGCTCGGTGATGCGCACCGTCGACGATGATGGCACCGCCAGCAATGCCAGCAGCGCATGCGTTGCCGCACGCTGCCGGGCGTTGCAACCGCAGGACAGGCACGCAAGGCCCTCGCGCATGTTGCCATCGGCGTTGGCGAATCCACGCCGCGCGCCGCAGACCCCACACAGGCCCGGCAGGTGCTGCAGGCGGATCGCTTCGGCGACGGACGCGGCCTCCCCGAGGGCGATACGAGATGCGTCGGTGCGCCAATCGGCCAGGTTCGACCAGCGATGCATGCCAGCAGGTTCGACCATCCGCACTGGCCTCAGTGGCGCATGCGCCAAGCCGCCATCAACACGGCGCTGGCGGCGGCCACGTTCAGGCTCTCCACCGCGCCCGTGCCCGGGATCGAGAGCCGCATCTCGCAGGCCTGCGCGAGCTCACGGTCCATGCCCTCGCCCTCCGCGCCGAGCACCAGCACGAGGCGTTCGGGCAGCGTCGCATCGAACACGCTCTGCCCGCCTGCCACGACCGTCGCGGCAAGCTGGAAGCCGGCGCCACGGAGCTGGGCCAGCCCGTTTTCAGGCCGCCCCAGGCGTACCTCCGGCACCGCTTCGGCGCCGCCTTCGGCCACCCGCGCCGCCGCACCCGAAAGGGCGAGCGTCGAATGGCGCGGCAGCAGGATGGCGGACACGCCGAAGTGCGCCGCCGAGCGCAGGATCGCGCCGTAGTTGTGGGGATTGCCCACGCCGTCCAGCCAGATGGCAAGCTGCGGCCCGGCATCGAGCATCGCCAGCCAGTCCGACAGGTCGAGCGCGGGCGTGCGGAGCACGTCGGCCACGACGCCCTCATGGTGGCTGCTGGCGGCGAGCCTGCGCAGGTCGTCCTCGGCAACGACCCGGTAGCCGATGCGATGCGCCGCGCACCACTTCAGCAGCGGCTGCAGGTCCGGGATGCGCGATTCGGCCAGGTACAACTTGCGCAATGCGTCTGGACGGCGGGCGAACATCGCGCGCACGGCATTGAGGCCGTACAGGCGAAGTTCGCGCTGGGCGGCCGGCGCTTC
>NZ_VICE01000072.1 GCF_006546775.1 Marilutibacter aestuarii | reverse complement strand
TGAATCGCCCCGGGTTCACTAGACATCTCCAAGCCGTACATTATGGCAATCACGGAGGTGTGTATGAGTGGCAAGCGGTATACGGAAGAGTTCAAGGCCGAAGCGGCCCGACAGGTCATTGACCACGGGCGTCCCGCCCGGGAAGTGGCGGACCGGCTCGGGGTGAGCGTGCACTCGATGTACGAATGGGTGCGCATGCATCGCAAGGCACCGCAGGAACGTCACGACGACGCCGCGCTGGCGGTCGAGAACCGGCGACTGCAGGCGGAACTGCGACGGGTCACCGAGGAGCGCGACATCCTAAAAAAGGCCGCGGCGTACTTTGCCAAGGGATAAGGGCGAAGTACGCGTTCATGCAGGCACACCTGGATCAGTTCCGCGTCATCAGCATGAGTCGGGTGCTGGGGGTGCAACGCAGCGGGTTCTATGCCTGGCTGCGCCGGCCCCACAGCGATCGCCATCGCGAGGACCAGCGCCTGCTGGGCCTGGTCAAGCAGGCGTGGCTGGAGAGCGGCACGGTCTACGGCTACCGCAAGATCACCGACGACCTTCGGGACCTGGGCGAGCGCTGCGGCAAGCATCGCGTGGCGCGGCTGATGAAGGGCGAAGGCCTGCGGGCGCAGGTGGGCTATGGCCGGCGACCGCGTCCGCGTGGCGGACAGGTCTCGACGGTAGCACCGAACCGGTTGGATCGCCGGTTCGACGTGCCCGCCCCGAACACGCACTGGGTCACCGACATCACCTACATCCGCACGCACGAGGGCTGGCTGTACCTGGCGGTGGTCCTGGACCTGTACTCGCGACAAGTCGTGGGCTGGGCGATGCAGGCTCGGATGCAGGCCGACCTGGTGCTGCAGGCTTTGTTGTCGGCGGTGTGGCGACGCAAGCCGGCTCCGGGACTGATGCTGCACTCGGATCAAGGCAGCCAGTTCACGGGGGCCGAGTGGCAGGCGTTCCTGAAGGCCCATGGCCTTGTCTGCAGCATGAGCCGGCGCGGCAACTGCCATGACAACGCAGTGGCCGAGAGCTTCTTCCAGTTGCTTAAGCGCGAGCGGATCAAGCGCAAGATCTATCTGACCCGGACCGCGGCACGCAGCGACGTGTTCGACTACATCGAGATGTTCTACAACCCCAAGCGCCGACACGGCTCCAATGGAGGCGTCTCTCCGGTAGAGTTCGAACGGCAAGCGGGACTTTCAGGCTCGTAGGTGTCTATGAAACCCGGGGCGATTCA
>NZ_VICE01000071.1 GCF_006546775.1 Marilutibacter aestuarii | reverse complement strand
TCTCGACGCCGGCACCCCGTTTCCCCGCCGCGGCGATGCGTTCGCGCACCAGCGGCGAGGTGCAGGTGGAGTTCACCGTCGGCACCGATGGCTCGGTGACCAGCGCCCGCGTGGTGCGCTCGGAACCGGCCCGCGTGTTCGATCGCGAGGCCGTCGCCGCCGTGCGCGAATGGCGCTTCCAGCCGATCGCCAACCCGGTGACGACCCGCCGCACCATCGGCTTCAACCCGGGCGGCTGACGCAGGGGCAAGGACGGTCCGCGCGCGGACCGTCCGGCAAGCGGAAAAGAAAAAGCCCGGCGTCAGCCGGGCTTTTTCGTGGCCGGGGCAGGTGCCCCGTGAAGGTCGGGCGTCAGCCCGAGATCGCCAGCCGCTCCTGCTGGTAGCGCCGCACGGCGGCGATCCAGAGGATCGCGGCCAGGCCCAGGCCCGCGGTGAGGTACACAGCCCAGACATCGGGTCCGATCCACTCGCCGCGGATCACCTTCAGCAGCAACTGGTTCTGCGCCAGGAACGGCACCACGTACTGCCAGAGCTGCGACTTGATCGGGTTCACCATCAGCACGAAGGTCGGCACCATCGGCAACAGCATCAGCCAGACGGTATGGCTCTGCGCTTCCTTCATGCTCTTGGCCGACGCGGCCAGGTAGGTCAGCAGCGACGTGCCGATCAACAGCATCGGCAACAGGATGAAGAGCATCTTGGCGATCGCGATGAAGCTGACGTCCACCATCTTCGCCACACCTGGCGCGATCACCGCGCTGCCCTTGAACGAGAGCAGGGTGAGCAACAGGGTCAGCAGGCCGAGCGCACAGGCGGCGGCGATCTTGCCACTGACGATCGCGCTGCGCGGCGAGGGCGTGGCCAGGAGCGGCTCCAGCGACTGCCGCTCGCGCTCGCCGGCGGTGGCATCGATGATCAGGTAGGCGCCGCCGAGGAACGCGCTGAGGATCAGCAGGTAGGGCAGCAGCACGGCGAGCATGCGACTCTGCTTGGCCTGCGCGCTGGCCATGTCGCGGTTGCCGATGGCGATCGGTTGCACCACCGCCGGGTCGATGCCGCGCACCATCAGGCGCAGCGTCCCCACCTGGCGACGGTAGCCCTCCAACGCCGCGCGCACGCGCGCGACGGGGATCTCGGCATTGCGCCGCGTGCTGTCCTGGATGATGTCGATCGACGCCGAGCGGCCGTTGGACCACTCCTCGGCGTAATCCTCGCCGATCGCCAGCGCCACGTCCTCGTCCTGGCGCACCACCGCGGCATTGACGTCGCCTTCCGCGGGCACCGCCTTGATGCTCTGGGTGGCGAGGAACTTGACGAGGTTGGGTGCGCGTTCGATGCCGCTGACCGGCAGTTCGAGGATGCCCTCGAGCTGGGTGCGGGCGCGCTGCTCGGCGAGGTGGTTCATGCCGAGGATCATCAGTGGATAGAGCAGCGGGGCGAGCAGCAGGGTCATCGCCAGGGTGCGGCGATCGCGCGAGATGTCGAGCAGCTCCTTGCGCATCACCGCCACCAGGGTGGCGAAGAAGCCGGTGGAACGTTGGCTGGATGCGTTCATGCGTGCAGGCCCTCCTCGGAACCGATGGCCTTGACGAAGGCATCCTCGAGGTTGGACTCGGCGAAGCGCTCGCGCAGTTCGTCGGCGGTGCCGGCGGCGACCACGCGGCCCTTGGCGATGATCACGATGCGGTCACACAAGGCGGCCACCTCCTGCATGATGTGGCTGGAGAAGATCACGCAGCGGCCTTCGGCGCGCAGCTGGAACAGGAACTCGCGCATCGCGCGGGTGGTCATCACGTCCAGGCCGTTGGTGGGCTCGTCGAGGATCACGTTCTTCGGGTCGTGCACCAGGGCCCGTGCGATCGCGGTCTTGGTACGCTGGCCCTGGCTGAAGCCATCGGTCTGGCGATCGAGGATGTCGTCCATGTCCAGTGCCCTGGACAACACCGCGGTGCGCGCGGCCACGTCCGCGCCCGACAGGCCGTGCAGCTGGCCGAAGTAGGCGATGTTCTCCCTCGCGGTCAGGCGCTTGTAGACGCCGCGCGCGTCCGGGAGCACGCCCAGCGCCCGGCGTACCGCGGTCGGGTCCCTGGAGGCGTCGATGCCGTCGACGTGGATGCTGCCCGTGTCGGGCTGCATCAGGGTATAGAGCATGCGCAGGCTGGTGGTCTTGCCCGCGCCATTGGGGCCGAGCAGGCCGGTGATCTGGCCGTCATGGGCCTGGAAACTGACGCCGTCGACCGCCTTGACCGTGCCGGTCCGGGTCTTGAACGCCTTGTGCAGGTCGTTTGCGATGATCATGGAATTCCCCTGGGATATGGGAGGAAGCCCGGCGCGCGCCTCATGGAAGGCGCGGCGCTCAGGGCTCCCAACCGTTGTAGGACGTGAAGGGCGGGACGTAGTCGAGACTGTCCAGGCAGCTGGCATCCAGCGCGCCCGGATCGGTGGACTCGATGAACTGCGCGATCAGCCGCGGCATGCAGCCCACGCCCATCACGCCGTGTCCCTGGCCCTTGAGGGCGAAGTGCCGCGCGTTGGCAAGGCCCTTGGCGACCTCGTCCGCGTACTCGGGCGGCGTGACCGGATCGAGTTCACCCGACAGCAGCAGGGTGGGCAGGTCGCCGGAGTAGGGTTGGGTGAAATCGGCCGCGACCTCGCCGACGGGCCAGGCATCGCAACCGCTGAAGAACTGGCGGCCCTGCTCGGCACCCATCAGCGTGTCCGCGTCCGCGGGGTCGGGCGTGTAACGGGGCGCGTCCTCGGCGCAGACCACCGAGCGCTGCATGCCCAGGTTCATCATCCCTTCCATCTGGCCCGACCACAGCTGCGCGATCGACATCAGCGGCTCGTAGCGGCCGTCGTCGGCTTCGTCGACCACCAGCGGCAGCAGTGCCGTCAACTGGGGGACATAGGACACGCCGTGCACCAGGCCGACCACGGTATCGCCGGTGAGCGTGCCCTGCCGCGTCTCGAACGTGGTGGGGTGGCGATACTCGAGTTCGACCGGGGCCTCGTCCAGCCGCGCCTGGAGCGAGCGGATCCGCGCGACCAGATCATGGCCGAAGCGGGATTCGCAGGCCGGCAATGCCGCGCATTGCGCGTCCTGCAGGCGCAGCGCACGGTCGAGCATGCGTGCGAACTCGCCGCCGACCACCAGGCGGTTTGGCGCGACGCCGTCGAGCACCACGCTGCGGGTATGCGCCGGGTAGTGCATGGCGTACTGCTGGGCGACGCGGGTGCCATAGGAACCGCCGACCAGGTTGACCTGTTCGATCTCCATCGCCTGGCGGACCGCATCGAGGTCGGCGATCGCATGGGCGGTGGTGTAGAAGCGCGTGTCGGCGCGTCCTTCCAGTGAGCGCAGGCACTGCGCGAAGTAAGCCTCGGCCGCTTGCGGGTCGACGCTGTCGGCCGGATCGATCTCCAGTGGCTTGCCGTCCTCGCCGCGGCAATCGAGCGGGTTCGAGCCGCCGGTACCGCGCTGGTCCACCAGCACGATGTCGCGCTGCTTGCGGACTTCCTCGAGCGCGTTGTCGACGACGGACGCGACGTCCGTGGCCGCCTGGCCCGGACCGCCGGCGAGGAAGAAGACCGGATCGGCGGTGCCGCCGCTCTTTCCCTCGGCCGGCAGGCGGGCGATGTTGAGGCGGATGCGGCGGCCCTCGGGTGCGGCGGGGTTCTCCGCCACCTCGAACTGGCCGCATTGCGCTTCCACGGTGGGCTGCCCGTGCTCGCCGCCGAGCACGCAGGGCGCGAAGTCGATGGCGCCGACGCGTTCGACGCTGGTATCGGTTTCGACGCCAGCCGGCGGTGTCGGTTGGCAGGCGGTCGCCAGCCAGGCCGCCGCGAGGGCGGCGGGTATCAATCGGGTGCTGCGCATGGTGTCCCCATCTGTCCTTGGCCAATCGCCAACAGCATGACAGACGGAAGCCACGCGCAGAACGTGACCGATGGCATTGCCGGGCCGGTCCGACCCGGGCGAGTTTCGGGCCAGGGGCGCGCGACGTCGGCGCTACTTGCTGCTGACGTACTTCTCGCGTCGGATCTGCCGGACCTCGAACCCGGTGTCCTTCAACGCCTCGAAACAGGCGTCGACCATGTTCGGGTTGCCGCACAGGTAGGCGATGTCCTGGCCCGCGTCGGGCGAGACCTCGGCGAGGAACTGCTGCACGTAGCCCTCGCGCACGTCCGCATGCGCATGCGGGCTGTCCGCGTCGGGCAGTTCACGGGAAAAGCAGGGAATGAAGCGGAAATGCGCCGGGTGCCGCTCGGCGAACGCACGGAACTCGTCGCCGTAGAGCAGCTCGTCGGGGTTGCGCGCGCCCAGCAGCAGGACCACGCGCACGCCGCGCTCGCGGATCGCCGCCTCCAGCTGCGGCAGCATCGACCGGTAGGGCGTCACGCCGGTGCCGGTGGCGATCAGCAGGTAGCGCGCATTGGCGTCGCCGGGCATCAGGCAGAAGCGGCCGAAGGGACCGCTGGCATCGACGCTGCCGCCGACGTCCAAGCCCTCGAACAGTGCGGTCGCGGCGCCGCCGGGCACGTAGGACACGGCGATCTCCACCGCCTCGCCCGGCCCCATCTCGTGGTCGTGGATGGTGGCCAGCGAATAGCTGCGCTTGGTCGCGGTGCCGTCGGCGTAGCTGAAGTGCACCTGGATGAACTGGCCGGGGATGAAGTCCAGCGGCTCGCCATCGTCGCGCACGAAGGTGTAGTGGCCCACGGCCGGGGCCAGCATGCGGCGTGAAACGAGCTTGAGCGGGAAGTGCTGGATGGCCACGTTGCGGAGGATCCTGTCGTCGAAGGGTGGAGCGCCGCGCGTCCGGGCGGCGTGAATCCGGCCCTCGCGCGCCGGGGCGGTGTCCCGGGTGGAACACAGTGGCCCGGGCCGGGGATGGCGGGACGCCTATAATAACGGCTTGCGCCCGGCCAGCCCGGGCGCCGCTCCCCCGCCAAGGTCCACGCAATGATCCAACAGCCCGTCGTCTCTTCCGCCGCCCCGGCCCCACCGGCCCTGTCGGTGCGCGACCTGCGCAAGACCTACGACAATCGGGTCCAGGCCCTGAAGGGGGTCTCGCTGGACGTCGCCCAAGGCGACTTCTTCGCCCTGCTGGGCCCCAACGGCGCCGGCAAGAGCACCCTGATCGGCATCGTCAGCTCGCTGGTCAACCTCAGCGAGGGCGAGGTGCGCATCTTCGGCACCGACCTGGCGCGCGACCGCAGCACCGCGATGCGCCTGATCGGCCTGGTGCCGCAGGAGCTGAACTTCAACATGTTCGAGAAGCCGCTCGACATCCTGGTCAACTACGCGGGCTTCTACGGCATTCCGCGCGAGGAAGCGCTGGTGCGCGCCGAACAGGAGCTGCGCCGCGCCCAGCTCTGGGACAAGGCGCGGATGATGAGCCGCACCCTGTCGGGCGGCATGAAGCGCCGGCTGATGATCGCCCGCGCCATGATGACGCGCCCGCGACTGCTGATCCTCGACGAGCCCACCGCGGGCGTCGACATCGAGATCCGCCGCGGCATGTGGCATACCCTGCGCGAGATCAACGCCGCGGGCACGACGATCATCCTCACCACGCATTACCTGGAGGAAGCCGAGAGCCTGTGCCGGAACCTGGCGATCATCGACCGCGGCAGCATCGTCGCCTCCGGTCCGATGAAGGCGCTGCTGGCCCGGCTCGATGTCGAGGGCTTCCTGTTCGACATCGACGGGCGCCTGCCGGAGGTGCTGCCGGCCATCGAAGGCATGCACATCACCGCTGCCGACGACCACACGCTCGACGTCGAGATGCCGCGTTCGATGGATCTCAACCGCGTGTTCGCCGTGTTGGGCGAGGCCGGCATCCGGGTGCGTTCGATGCGCACCAAGTCCAACCGTCTTGAAGAACTGTTCGTGCGCATGACCGGCGACAACGCCGACAGCGCCGCAGGCAGCACCACCCAGGTGGCGCCGGAACCGGCGGCATGACGTCCAGGTCCCAAGACACACGCACGCCCGATACGCAGGAACCCGCGATGACCCCGTCCAGCACCGATCCCGTCACCGGTTTCGAAGCCACCACGCCCGCGCGCCGCAACCTCGTCGCACTCGGCACCATCGTCCGTCGGGAGATCGCCCGCATCGTGCGCATCTGGGGCCAGACCCTGGTGCCGCCGGCGATCACGATGACGCTCTATTTCCTGATCTTCGGCGGCCTCATCGGCTCGCGCATCGGGACCATGGACGGCATCACCTACATGGATTTCATCGTGCCCGGGCTGGTGATGATGAGCATCATCCAGAACAGCTACGGCAACATCTCCTCGAGCTTCTTCGGCGCCAAGTTCGGCCGCCATGTCGAGGAACTGCTGGTGAGCCCGATGCCCAACTGGGTGATTCTCGCCGGGTACGTCGCCGGCGCCGTCGCGCGCGGCCTGGCCGTCGGTGCGATCGTGCTGTGCATCGCCATGCTGTTCACCACCGTGCGCGTGCCGCACCCGCTGGTGACGCTCAGCACCGTCGTCCTGGGGGCCACCATCTTCGCCCTGGCCGGCTTCATCAACGCCGTCTACGCCAAGAAGTTCGACGACGTGGCGATCGTGCCGACCTTCATCCTCACCCCGCTGACCTACCTGGGCGGCGTGTTCTACTCGGTCAAGCTGCTGCCAGGCTGGGCCGAGACGATGACCCACGCCAACCCGATCTTCTACATGGTCAACGCCTTCCGATACGGCCTGCTGGGCGTGAGCGACGTACCGCTGTGGATCGCCTTCGCCCTGATGATCGGCTTCGTCGTGGTGCTGGCGCTGATCGGCCTGACCCTCTTGAAGAAGGGCGTGGGCCTGCGCAGCTGAGTCCTTCCCGCCGCGGCGCAGCGGTACCCGCGGTGCGATTGTCGGGCACGTGACCGCGGTCATGCCATGCGCGGCCGCGTCTGCTATCTTCCGTTGGCGCGTCCCCCGCGGGCGCCACGCGCATGCACGAAAACGGCTTCCATGACGGATTCCGCCCCGGTGAAGGATCACGACATACCGCGCTCCTCCACGCCTCCGGGTCCGTTCCCCGCGCCGATCACCGCCCGACGGTAGAGGCACATCGCGGGATGGCGGCCGTTGATCGCCGGCATGCTTCGTCCCCCCGAACGGAGCTCCTCCCATGTCCAACCGCAGTCTTCCTTCCATCCTGCCCGTCGCGTTCCTGGTCGTAGCCGGAAGCGGCCTGGTCCACGCCCAGCAGATGCCCGACGTCGGCGAGCAGATGGCACGCATGTCCGGCACCTTGCATGTCATGGCGCGCGAGTGCGGCGAGGCCACCGACGCGGAGCTCGCACGGACCAAGCGGTGGCAGAAGGAGAACCACGGCCGGTTCGGCATGGATCCGTCCTCCTTCGATCGCGGCTTCGATGCCGGTGAGGCCGAGGCCGCGGCCAATTGGAAGACGCTCTCGCCCGCCCAGCGCCAGCAGACCTGCCAGGACGTCAAGCAGCAGTGGAAGGACGCGGCCCAGGCGCTGGGTGCGTCCCAGGGCTGACGTGCGCCGACGCGTGCAAGCGGAGTCCGGCGAAGTCGCCGGACGCCATCTTCGTCCAGATCCAGTGAGCCGAATCGAAATGACCCGTCCGCATTCGTTCCCCTTCGTGCATGGCCTTGGCGCGGCCGTCCTCGCACTCTCCATCGTCGCCTGCGGCCAGCAGGATGCCACTGCACCGTCCGCTGGCCCGGCTCCCGCCGACGCCACCCCCGCCGAGCCGCCGACCCCCGTCGCGCCCGACGCCGACGCGAGCGATGAGGCCGGCCCCACGGGGTTCGACATCGCACGCCTGCCCGTGTCGCGAGTGCCGCTGGGCGAATTCCCGTACTTCTCGGTGCCCGAGGGTTATCGTGCCGACCCCCTTCACACGAAGCGCCTGAATTTCGGCGAAGCCGCATTCTGGGTGGGCGACCGCTTCGAGCGGGTGGAGGGCAAGGTCTACGCGACCGGCATCCGGGCCGACCGCGACAGCGGCAAGCAGTTCTCCGCGCCGGAAGTCGCCCGCAACCTCCAGCACGTCATCGAGGCGGCGGGCGGTGTCGAGGTCGCCTCGGGCGAGATCCCCAGGGCGTCCCGCCAGGACGAGGCGATCGAGACGCTAATGCGGCAGTACCACACGGAGGCGAGGTGCTGGGACGATGATCCCGTGCAGACGTTCGTCATCCGCAGGGAGGCCGCGAACATCTGGGTGCGCACCTGCAAGAGCCAGCGTTTCGCCGGCCTTGTCGTCCTGGAGGAAGAGGCGTTCGTCGCGACGTCCCGGCTCCTGCCGGCGGATGAGCTGAAGCGCCAGCTCGACGCGGCCGGTCGCGTGGCGGTGACCGTGAACTTCGCGACCGACAAGGCCGACATCCTGCCGGAGTCGACGCCCCAGGTCGAACAGGTGCTGCGCCTGCTCGAAGAAGACGCATCGCTCGAACTTTCCATCAATGGCCATACCGACGACACGGGCGGTGCCGCGCACAACCAGTCCCTGTCGGAAGCACGCGCTCGGTCGCTGGTGGATGCCCTGGTCGCCGGCGGCATCGACGCCGCGCGCCTTCAGGCCCGCGGCTTCGGCCAGTCGCAACCGGTGGCCGACAATTCGACCGAAACGGGCCGCGCACAAAATCGCCGCGTGGAGCTGGTCAAGCGCGGTTGAGTGCATGCAAGCGCATTCGGCAGCAATCGTGGCCTCTCGCTTGCCCCCTTGGGGCAATCTTCCGCGCGAGGGTGCCCATGATCCCCCGATCGTCACTCGAGTGGGCGCTCGCCGCTTGCATGGCCGTGCCCTCGCTGCATCCGCGCACACGCATGGCCGGTTGCGACCGGCTTGCCGATCGTTCCCCCGCCAACAAGAACAAGGATGAATCCCCCATGGAAGTTCGTAACCCGCTGCCTGTCGCGCGGCGCAGCCTGGTCCTCGCGTTGCTGGCAACCACCCTGGTGGCCTGTGGCCCCGTTGGGCAGCCCGCCGATTCGCGGTCCGGCGATGCAGGCGTCGTCGCTGCGTCTCCCGATGCCGGTGCGTCGCCCCCGACCGGGTCACCCGGGGCGGCAGCCGACGCGGACGAAGGCGACCTTGCCGCCGACGATGCGGCCTTCGAGGTCGACTCCGTGCCGGTGTCGAGCCAGGACCTGGGCGCATTCCCGTTCATCGTCCTGCCCAACGGTTACGAAGCCATCGATGCACAGACATTGAACGTGACGCAGGTGCCCTTCTGGACCGGGGATCGCCTGGAGCAAGTAGAGGGCAAGGCCTACATGGCGACCGTGCAGGAAACGCAGGGCAATACATTTTCACCGTTTGAGTTCGAACGGCATGTCGCGCATCTGATCGAGCAAGCCGGCGGCATCCTGGTCACGGACTCCCCGATTCCCCCGGAAGTGCTGGAGCACATTCCACGTGACGTCCGTGTTGGCCTCGTGAGTGGATGGGGTGATGTGTACAACAACCCCGTGCAGACCTACCTGGTTCGTACTGAAGACAAGCTCGTCTGGGTGCATGCGTGCACCGACAGTGCCGGTGCCGGGCTCATCGTCGTCGAAGCAGGCGCAGCCGGGTCAGGCTCGACGGACCCCATCACTACCGCCCGGGACCCCGGCTTGCCGGAGAGCGTCGACGAACAAGTCGCCCCCCTCTAGCCCGGAACGCGGAGTATCCGCAATGCCTTCAACCGAGTGGGTGCGCCTTCCTGCATGGCCCCGCAGTGGCACGCTGGAAACAGGCACCCTGCCGATCGCAATGGTTTGATCGGCGAAGGCCTCGCGGATGCCGTGGCCCCGCTTGCCCAGCGGCTTCTCGTCCAGCGGGACCGTACTGCCGCCGCACGGCGCTTCAGGGCGCATGGAGCACTCGAAGGGTGAAGGGCGCTTGTCAACGCGCCAAGCGCCATGAAGAAGCGCGACTGGAAAAGAAAGTGCGGCGTGCATCACAAAAAAATAGTCGAACGACGCTTTGCGCGTGGAGCCATACGGCGAAGTCTTGATCTCGTCATGCGCTATGGGTAAGGTGCGACTGCCCTCCGGCGTCACATCATGACATTCAGTGTCGTGAAATGTCCGGCGGGGCCGGATAAAACCGCGGACATCCGACCAGGCCCTGCACCTGGACGTCTCGGAGCAGGGAATCAATTTTTGAGAAGGAGAGGTCTCTCATGGAACTCAAGCAGCGCAAGTTCGGCAAGCGTCAGACCGGTCAGGGCATGACCGAGTACATCATCATCGTGGCCCTCATCGCCATCGCCTCGATCACCGTCGTCAGCTTCTTCGGCGGCACGGTGCGCAACCAGATGGCCGGCATGGCCTCCGAGCTCTCGGGCCAGAAGGCAACCGAAGAAATCTCCTCGGCGCAGGCCGCGGCCGATGTGGCGTCGGGCGACGCCCAGACCGAGAAGAACATGGGCTCGTACGAGAACACCGTCAGCCAGTAACCGGGACGCTGTTCCAGTCAAGCGCCGCATGATCGGGACGCCGGGTTCGTGGTCGGTCTGACCACGGGCACGGTGCTCCCGGAATTCCCTCGTCCGATTCGAATCCGACAACGTCCAGTCACCTCCTGTCCCGGAGGGTCCGGCGATGCCGTGCTGTCGGACAGGAGTTTCGTGGCGCCACGGGTGTTCGATGGAAATGCGAGGGAGGGCGTGAAATGGAGATCAACAGGCGTGATGCAATCCGCCGCGCCAGGTTTCGGGCCTTCGGCGCGACGGCGCCCCAGGCGCGGCGACTGCGTGGCCAGGCCATGGTGCTGTTCCTCGTCCTGGTCGGAGTCCTTTGCCTGGGCGCGATCCTCATGTTCAACACCGGCCAGGCGGTCAACAAGAAGGTCAGCCTGACCCACACGGCTGACGCCGCGGCGTACAGCGTCGCCGTGCAGCAGGCCCGCGCCCTGAATTTCGCCGCGTACATGAATCGCGGGCGCATCGCCAACGAGGTTGCGGTGGCGCAGTTGGTCAGCATGTGGTCATGGCTGAACATGTTCCACTCGCATGCGGTCATCGGCTACAACCTGATGACCTACCTGAGCGTCATCCCCTACATCAACATCGTCGCCAGGCCCATGGCGCAGGTCTACAGGGGAATCGAAAGGGCCACGGCGCTCGCGCGCAATGGCTATCGCCCGGCCGCGAACGGCTTCATCCAGATCCTGGATGAATTGAATGGGGTGCTCGCTGCTGCGGCCGACGCCATGCTGCGTTTCGGGGGCGGCGCCAACGGCTTCCTGGTCGCTCGGCAAGTCGTCGAGAAGAACGATCCGAGCGCCCGTATCGCCCCGGTTGGACAGGCCTTGCTCGTGAAACAGCTGGTGGAAGCGTCCGCGGGCCCGCGCAGCACGCTGCTCGATGAGCACCGCAACCGGAGCCCCAACAAGGGCATGGACCGCTATCGCAACGTGGTCATGGCATCCCGTGACCGTTTCAGCGCGGACCGCAATGACTTCCTGGGCATCAACTTCTCCGTCGTGAAAATAGGCTTCAACGAGGCTGGCGGCACCGATATGGTCCAGTACAACCGATGGGCCGCCGCCGACGGTCTGGACTTCACCGCTGAAATCGACCTGGGGTTCTTCGACATCGACTTCGACGTCCCGTTGGGCTTTGGTGGTGCCCAGGCCTTGCAGAGCAATAGTCGCCAACCGGGATTCTTCAAGGGCGGATGCCCGAACAACCGCAACGGTGGCATCTGCGCCGGCGGACAGGGCCGTCGGGGCAAGGGCTGGTACTCGGACTATCATCCCGGCGAGCGTACCTACAGGCAGTACAACGGCGCAGGAGACACCTTCGGTGGGCGACGTGGCTTGATTGATCGCTATCCGTCCGTGAACGCTCCCGCCAGCGTGCTCTTCTTTACTCCGATGCGACCCTCCGGACGATTCAACCGGAAGCGGGACGCGTACTTCGGCGGATACCAGGGGCTGCGCGACTACCAGGACATCAAGGAGGACGTTGCGAAGTCGCCGGTGGGCGACAGTCCGGGCCCGACCTTCACCGTCCTGGTGGAAGCCGATCGCCAGTCTGTGCGCACGAGCGAGGACATCGATGGCATCGGTGGGCCCGACGGCGGCCAGCTCGAACTCGACAACGCAATGAGGGGCGAAAAGATCACCGCGATTGCGTCGGCGCAAACATACTTCCAGCGCCCCTTCGATCCGGGCAGCACCACGGCCGGCTGGTTCCGGAGGATGGTCCCCCAGCAGTGGGGTGGCGATCCCCAACATGTCGATGAGCTGGAAATGGGCAGCGTGTTCAGCCCCTACTGGCAGGCGCGCCTGGTCGAGACCCCAAGAGACGACTACCTGGCCGCGGGGCTTGATGCCCTGATTTCCGGCGGATGAGGAAGCAATGAGCAAGAGCATGCAATCGAACGGGTATCAGGATCGGGAAGCGGGTGTCCTGGCTCTCGCCGTTGCCGCGATGGCGGGGATCGCCCTCGTCGCCTGCGCACCGGATGCCGGCGGCACCGGCGCGGATGCCGCGATCATGGACACGTCCGGAGCAGGCCGCGAAATGCCCTCCCTTTATGTCGACCGTACGGTGACGGTGCTTGAAGCGGACGGAGGCAACGCAGCTCTGGAAGGCTATCGCCAGGCCCTGGCAAGCTGCCAGGAAGCCGGATTGCCGACGCGTCCACTCGCCGAGGAAGACGCCGCCAGGATCGGAACCGAGCGGTGGCAGCTTTGGCGTACGAGTGGCCAGGCCGCCTATCGTGTCGAGGAATGGGGGTATACCAGCGGAGACAGTGCCCGCCAGGAGCACTGCCTGTTCCAGCCAAGTCGCTCGGGCTACCACGAGTTCTTCGATGCCACGCAGTCGCTGGTGCTGGATCTCGAGAGCGGAAGCAAGGACGTGCAGCCCGCCAACCCGGACGAGATCGAAGTCATGCCTCTCGAGGCGACCGACGCCGAATCGGTCGCCGGGTGGTCCGGTCCCCGTGAGCGGGTGGTCCAGGGGCAGCCTTGCCTGGAATGGCGCTCGGCGGACGGTGCCGTGGTCTGCCATTGGTCCGGCGGCGCCCAGTGGGGATTCGATGCCGCACATGCCGGCCAGTTCGAGTCCAGCCTGGGCCTGGACCGTTACAACCTCGTACTCGAGGCCGCGCCTGCGCCCGGCCAGGCGGGCTCGCGCCTGAGCACCGAGCAGTTCGTGGTCAACGGACCCATCGACACCGCGGCCATGCGGCCCGAGTGAAGACCGAAGGAGCGCCCGCCCATGGAAAGAGCGATGAACGAAGACCATCCTGGAGCCCGACCCCACGCGCGGCACTTGCCGCTCGCGTCGACTCCACGGCTGCAGCGCGGCCAGGCGCTTACCGAGATGGCGATCCTCGCAGTGGTACTCGTGCCGCTGTTCCTATTAATTCCGATGCTGGCGAAGTACGCCCACATGCGCCAGGTCACGCAACAGGCAACGCGCGCCGCCGCCTGGGAGGCCACCGCCGTGCACGCACACCACTGGGAGTCCTCGCTGGCGAACGATCAGTGGAGGAGTCGTCGCCGGGACCTGTTGATCGATCGCCATTTCGGGACCGCCGATGCGCAGATCCGCTCGGAACCCGAACAGGCGCAACAGGATGCCAGCGTCCCCGCGATCATGATGAACACGTTCTCGGACCAGCCCCTGCTCAAGCGCGACGGCATCATGCTGGAAGCCTTCGACAACGAGAGCGGCGGTGCGCTGTCCCAGGCAATGGAAAGTGTCGGCGGCCTGATGGAAGCCCTGCCGAACGAGTTTCCACCCAACAGCGATGGCTTGGTCACCGCCCACATGGTGGTCAACCCCGAGAACCTGAAGCTCAAGGATGGATCGGAAGCAAGCTTCCTGGCGCCTTTCGACGCCATCAACCTGTCGATGCAGGGCCAGCATGCATTGCTGGCCGATACCTGGGGCGCGTCCGGCAGCGGCCTGATTGATGCCGGCTCGGCCACACGGAACAACCGGCGGGTCAAGGACCAGGTGGGGACCTTTGTGCCGTCGTCCTGGATAAGTGGCGTCTCCGACGTACTGGAGAAGGTCGAGTTCATGGAGAAGGTGCCGCTCATCGGCGTCCCCTTCCGAATCCGCCCAGGCTACATGCAGCCGGACATCGTGCCGCACGATCGCCTGCAGGAGTACCAGGAGTAGATGGCTCGCATGGCGGGTATCCGGGCCATGGCGGCGCTGTCTGCCTGCACGCTGCTTTGCGCCGGCCACGCGTCGGCGTGGCCAACCGTGCGGTTGCCCGAGCAAAGCAAGGGCGAGGTGGTCAGCGAGCACCTGAAGTACAACGGCCTGGACATGAAGTCCAGTCGCTTCGTGTCGAGCAAGGGTCTTGAGGACATCGTCGCATTCTATGCGGGACAGTGGCCCGGGCAGCACGTGGTGGACGAGGTCGGATCCAAGACCATCATCGGCCATGCCGAGGGGCGACATTACGTCACGGTCGAACTCGAGGCCGTTGGCGGTGGCACCCGCGGTACCGTCGGCATCATGAAGATGCCCGACCCGGGACAGACGCCCACCCTGGGCGAGGGCTTCTACCGGCCGGCCGGCACGGACGTGGTCAGCGACATCGTCTATCTGGATACCCCCAACCAAACCAGGACGCTGGTGCTGGAAAACGAATTGTCGCCATACGTCAACCAGCAGCACTACCTGCGCCGGATGCGCGCAGAGGGCTGGAAGGCAGTGGAATCCGCCGGATGCAGGCCAAGCTCGACCCAGTGCGTCGCGCGGTTCGAGCGCAGCGGCGGGGCGAAGATGGCGCTCGCGATCTCTCGCGACGAGAAAATGCTCACGTCGACGGTGGTGACCATCGAATGAAAAGGGGGCGGACGATGAGACGAGGGGCGGCGCCTGCAACGGCCAGCAAGCAACGGGGAAGCGCGATCATCGAATACAGCATCATCGCGCTGCTCATCGTGGTGGTCCTCATTGCCGATGAGAACGTCATCGCGCAGTTGATGCAGGCAATCAAGGATCTGTACGGCGCCTTCAGTCACGCGCTGTCCATGACATTTCCATCTCCGTGACTGCAGTTTTCTCGACGAGATCGATTCAAAGGGGAGCTCGTGGCATTACCTAAACTCAACAAGAACGTCCTGTTCCTGGGCGGTGCGATCGTACTGGGTTTGATCGCCGCCCTACTGAGCGTCAGCTATATCCAGGAGCGCGTCGCCGAAGCGACGGCGGCGGCGAGGGTCAAGGTGGCGGAGACGGAGGTCGTGGTGTCGCGCCGGAATCTCGAGATCGGTGACACCATCGCCGAATCCGACATGGTCACGCGTACCGTGCCGGTGGATTTCGTGCCCGCCGACGCCGTCACGACCGACAACTACGCCGGCTTCATAGACCGGATGGTGCGCTCGCCGATCAAGCAGGGCACACCCCTGAGCGCGAGTGCCCTGGTCCCGATGTACGACAAGTTCTCGCACGTCATCGTTCCCGGCAAGGTGGGTTACACGCTTTCGGTAAACGAGAACAACTCCATCTCCGGCATGATCGCGCCCGGCGACCGCGTCGACATCCTCCTGACCTACGATGCCGATGCCAACGCGGGCGACGGTCCGAAGGTGAAGCAGGGAGAGCGCGTCGCGCCCCTGCTGGAGAACATCACCGTGCTCGCCACTGGCACGCGCATCGGCGACCTCCCCGATGGTGCCGACAGCACCGCTTTCTCAAGCGTCACGCTGGAGCTGGACCCGGACCAGGCCGAACTCCTCACCGTGGGCCAGAAGGCCGGCGAAGTACGCGTGCTCTTGCGCAACCATGAAGACAACACTCCATTCGGATTGTCGGGCATTTCCGAGAAAACGTTGATGAGTCTGTTCGGTGGCGGTGGTGGCGACGACGTCGAGTACATCATCGGCGGTAACTAACATTCGGAAATGGACACATCATCAATGCGCAGGGATTTGATCATCGGAGTACTGGCGTTGCTTGCCATCGCCTTCACCGGCGCCGTCGCGCCAGTTGGCGTCGTGCGGGCGCAGTCCACGACATTGCCGGGCCAGCTCGACCTCTATGGAGGCCAGGTCAAGGTGTTCTCGAGCAGTCGCCCGCTTGCACGCGTCGCGGTCGGCAATGGCGACCTGGTCGAGGTCACGACGATCGAGAAGCGCCAGCTTGTCGTCATCGCCGGCGCCGGAAAGGCGGGCACTACGTCCCTGCACCTCTGGTACGAGGATGGCGGGCAGCGCTCGATCGATGTCAGCGTGAGCCCCGTCGACACGGGAAGTACATCGACGATCGTGCGGGAACTGCTTGCACTCGAGTCCGGATCGAAGGCGCGCGTGCAGGACGTGGACAACAGCGTCGTCGTCACGGGCGAGTTGACCGCGCTGGAATCCGAACGCGTCGCGGCGATCGCCAAGCTCTATCCAAACGTCGTCAACCTGAGCACGCCAGACCTCGTCGAGATGCAGCCGATGGTGCTGATGGACGTCAGGATCATGGAGTTCAAGCGCGACGCCATGCGTGATCTCGGCATCGACTGGCAGGACAGCATCGATGGTCCGGCCGGCGGAGCGATCAAGGACTTCTCAAGCTCGTTCTTCCGGATCCTGCCCGACGGAAGCCCGTTCGAGGACTTCGATCTCCCGGCACGGATCAATCCCATGGAGACGTACTTCGGGATCGCCACCTCGATCACGTCGAAGATCAACCTCCTGACGCAGACCGGAAACGCCTACGAACTGGCCTCGCCCCAGTTGAGCGCACGCAGCGGCGGCAGCGCCAACTTCCTCGCCGGCGGCGAAGTGCCGATTCCGCTGACCAGCAGCTTCGGTGCCACGAACGTCGAGTTCAAGGAGTACGGCATCAAGCTCGATATCGAGCCGTTCGTCAACGAAAACAACGAGATCTCCACCGTGATCATGACAGAGGTCAGCAAGATCGATCCGGCGGTTGCGGTGCAGGGTATCCCCGGGTTCCTGACACGCAGGACAGGTACCGAACTCAACGTACGCTCGGGCGAAACCATCGTGATCTCGGGACTGGTGGACATCGCCGGTTCGAAGGGCTTCGGCGGCATTCCCGGCCTGTCCAACATTCCGATCCTGGGGCGCCTGTTCCGCTCGGACAACTTCCGTGCCGGTCGTACCGACCTGGTCGTGTTCGTCACTCCGCGGATCGTCCGGCCCGACGACGCGGCCAACATCGATGGCATCCAGAAGAGCGAGCGCATGCTCGAGGACTTCAAGGAAACCATTGGCACGGACATCTTTGACTGAGTAGGCCCATGTTCAACGTCGTCGTAGAAGCCCCCAGAAGCGAGCCCAGGAAGATCCGTTGCCTGCACAACGAGTGCGGCATCGGGCGCAGCGAGGAGAACCTGGTGATCCTGCAGGGCTGGAGCATCGCCAAGCATCACGCGCTCATCCGTGCGCAGGACGAGGGCATGTTCATCGAATCGACCGGGGGGCGGGCACAGGTCCGGGTGAACGGCAATGCCATCAAGGAGAAGCTCGGGCCCATCAGCAGCACCGACATCGTGGAGATCGGCGACTATCGCCTGCGGATATTCTCCGACTCGGGGAGTCGCGTAGCCGCTCCGGGCTCCATCCAGGTGCCCCACGATGGCCCGGCGACCGACCCGGCCCCCGCGCCGGCGGTCGGGGCGGCCGTCGCGACCCCGCCTGCAAGCGATTCAACCGAGATCGCCACCACGGCCGACGCGCCACCCGACATCGTCGTCTGGCGCGAGCGCGTGCATGCCTCACTGGTCAAGCAGATGGACCTGCGGCGGGTGGACGTCCGCAGCCTCACGGACGCCGCGCTGCGCGAGAAGACGATCGAACTGATCGAAGCGGTCATGGACAAGGAGTACGCCGACCTCCCGAAGATCATCAATCGCAGGATGCTGGCCAAGCAGGTCCTGGACGAAGCCATCGGCCTGGGTCCACTCGAGGACCTGATCGACGACAACACCGTCACCGAGATCATGGTCAACGCGCACGACCAGATCTACATCGAGCGGAGCGGGCGGATCGAAAAGTCGGCGGTCCACTTCACCAACGACCGGGCCGTGCTGTCGGCGATCGAGCGCATCGTCGCGCCACTCGGCCGGCGCATCGACGAAAGCTCGCCGATGGTGGATGCGCGCCTCAAGGATGGCTCGCGCGTCAATGCGATCATCCCGCCGATCGCCCTGCGTGGCCCGAGCATCAGCATCCGCAAGTTCGCCAAGAAGAAGCTCGTCGGCCGCGACCTGCTCGGTTACGGATCGATCAACGAAGGCATGCTCGCGTTCCTCGAAACCGCCGTCAGCGAACGCAAGAACATCGTCGTCACCGGAGGCACCGGATCGGGCAAGACCACTTTGCTCAACATCCTCTCCAACTTCATCCCCGCACGGGATCGCATCGTCACCATCGAGGACGCGGCCGAGCTCAAGCTCGTCCAGCCCAATCTCGTCGCACTGGAGGCACGCCCCCCCAACCTGGAAGGCAAGGGCCAGGTGACCATCCGTGACCTCGTCAAGAACGCGCTGCGCATGCGACCCGATCGCATCGTCGTCGGCGAGTGTCGTGGCGGCGAGACCCTGGACATGCTGCAGGCGATGAACACGGGCCACGAGGGATCCCTGACCACGGCGCACGCGAACTCGCCGCGAGACGCGATATCGCGCATCGAGGTGATGGTGCTGATGGCCGGCATGGAACTGCCGATGGCGGTGGTACGCGAGCAGATCGCGTCGGCCGTCGACATGATCGTGCACCAGCGACGCTTCCCGTGCGGTTCCCGCAAGGTCACCCACATCACCGAGGTCACGGGCATCGAGAGCGGCACGATCCAGCTGCAGGACATCTTCCATTACAAGGTGCGTACCCATCATGGTGCGGACGGCAAGGTGGAAGGCACGTTCGAAGCCACCGGGGCCATACCCGAGTTCATGGAAGAGCTGGCCGATCGCGGCGTGAAGATCGACCTGTCGATATTCCGCAAGCCGGCGGAGGAGTACTAGGCCATGGAAGTCTGGCTGATTGCATTCACGGCGTTCGCGGCGGTCGCGTTGGCGGGGGTCTACGCCATCCGGGCGGGCGACACCTTCATGGCGCGCTACCACGAGGCCTTCATGGAGCAGGCGCGGGTCAACCTCGCGGACATGTTCCTGTTCATCGACGCCCGCCAGCTGTACATCACGAACATCGTCGTGCTGGTGGTGGTGCCGCTGCTGCTATGGGCAGTCACCGGGAATCCACTGGTGGCGCTTGTCGCCGCCGTGGTGCTGGCGGTGATGCCCAAGAAGGTCTATCGCTGGCTCAAGCAGCGTCGCATCAACAAGATCCAGGAGCAGTTGCCCGACGCCCTGATGATGCTTTCAGGGACGATGAAGGCGGGCCTGGGCTTCTCCCCGGCGATGGAGAGCCTGGTCAAGGACGGCTATCCACCGCTTGCGCAGGAACTGGCGCTGGTCTTGCGCGAGCAGCACCTCGGGGTCAAGACCGAGGAGGCGCTGGACCATTTCGCCGAGCGTGTCCCCGTCCTCGACGTGAAGCTGTTCGTGTCGGCGGTGGCGATTTCCCGCGAGGTGGGTGGCAACCTGGCCGAAAGCCTCAAGACGCTCTCCGAAACTCTGCGCCGGCGGCTGATCATGGAGAACAAGGTCAAGGCCTTGACCGCCCAGGGCAAGCTGCAGGGCATCGTGATGGCAATGCTTCCCGTCGCGATCACGGCATACCTGGCGTCCGCCTATCCCACGACGATGGCGCCGATGTTCAACACCTGGCTGGGCTACGGCGTGATCGCGATCTGCGTGATCCTCGAGTACATCGGCTACAAATTCTGCGTCAAGATCATGACGATCGACATATGATCCAACTATCACTCCTTGCATTGTGCATCGTTGCAGCGATGGTCATGGTCATCGTCGGCACGCGTGGCCTGCTGAACCAAGTGCCGCAGGACGAGCGCGACTATCAGGATCCGCTACCGTTCGGGCTGAAGATGATCTGGCCGCTCGTGACCGCGGCGACCTTCGTCATCGGTCCGCGGATGAAGTCGAGCGACCTGGAGAAGGCGCACCGCAACCTCCAGGCGGCCGGGCAGGACTACCTTGTCACGCCGGAGGAACTGGCGGGCCTGCGCGTCGTGGCGGCCGGCGTGATGGTGGGCTTCTTCCTGCTCGTGGTGATGCTGCTCAAGCAGCTCAACCCCGCCACCTTTGCATTCTGTCTCGTGTTCGGGCTGCCGCTCGGGTGGCTCTATCCGAGCCTCTGGCTGGGAGAAAGGCGCAAGACCCGGCAGAAGCACGTGATCCGCGACCTGCCGATATTCCTGGATTTCATCACGATGTCGGTCGAGGCCGGCCTCAACATCACCGGCGCGATCGAGCAGGCGGTGATGAAAGGACCGCCCGGGCCGCTGTCGCAGGAGTTCTCGCGGATGTTGCGCGACCTGCGGGCCGGTCTCCCGCGTTCGGAGGCACTCAAGCGCCTGGCGGATCGCATGGACATCGCCCAGATCTCGAGCTTCACCAGCGCCCTGATCCAGGCCGACCGGGTCGGCGCCAGCCTCGGTGAAACCCTTCGCGCCCAGTCGATGCAGCGCCGCGAGGAACGTTTCCTGCGTGCGGAGAAGCTGGCCCTGGAAGCGCCAGTGAAGATGATGGCGCCGCTGATCATGTTCTTCTTCCCGTTGATCTTCATCGTGCTGGCCTATTTCATCTACCTGAAGATGGTCGAGGACGGCCTGCTGTGAAGCCGATACGCTTCTATCGCGACGGGACGTGCCTGGTGCCCCACGGTCGCGCGGCCCTGTCCTGGTGGGCCCGCTTTCGTGGCTTGCTGTTCCGTGCGCCCCTCGCCAGCGACGGCAGCGAGGCGATGCTCATCGAACCTTGCGCGAGCATCCACACGTTCGGCATGGGCTACGCCCTCGACGTGGTGTTCGTGGACAAGGCCGGCACCGTGGTCCGAGTGCATGAAGGCATCCGCCCATGGCGTGCCTGCATGCAACGTGGCGCCCGCAGCGTGATCGAGTTCCACGCGGGGGCCGTCCAGCGGCTCTCGATCCGTCCGGGAGACGTACTGGAATGGAAATGAAGCGCTTTGTCGTCTTTTGCATGCTCCTGCCCACATGCCTGGCCGTCGCTGGCTGCGCGGGCAATGAAGCGCGGTCCGCGACCCCGCCCATGGGCGACATCGTCGAACTCGAGCGCCACGCCGAGGCCGCGTATGCCAACGGACGCAGCGAGGAGGCCTCGCGTCTGTACCGCGACCTTGTCGAACAGATCCCCGGCGAGGCCCTCTACTGGTACCGGCTGGGCAATGCGCTGGTCAGGACGGGCCGCCAGGACGACGCTGCCATCGCCTACCAGCAATGCCTGAAACTGGATCCCGGCAACGGCAAGGCGTGGCACAACCTCGGACTCGTCCGCCTGCACCAGGCCCAGGTCTCGTTCGCGGCGGGCGTACAGAACTCCGACTCCGGCGATCGCGTCTTCGACGAGAGCCTGAAGCTGTCCACCGCCGTGTTCTCGCTCATCGCCCCGGCCCCAGGCCCGCAGGCGGGCGCGGACGCAGGCGAAGCCAGGCAGGTCGAGCGACGCCGGGTCGAGCCAGCGGGTGCGAAAGCCGCCACGGGGAGTGGAGCCGGACGCTGAGCAAGCACACGGGAGCGCAAGACATGGACCGTACGATCGCCAACCGACGCACCAGTAGAACGCCGAGCGCGCAGCTCGGGCAATCGCTGCCCGAATTCCTCGTGGTCGTCCCGGTGTTCCTGTTCCTCGTCCTGCTGGTTTTCCAGCTGGTACTCATTTATCGCGCCAAGACCACGCTCGACTATGCCGCGCTGGAAGCCGCCCGCGCCGGGGCGGTCAACGGCGCGCGCATGGACGCCATGCGCGACGGGCTGGCACGGGGCCTGACGCCGCTCTATGCGACGTCAAGCGACGTCGTCGGGCTGGCGCGGGCCTATGGAGCGGCAAAACTCGACCTTGACGGCGTGGGCGGGTACGGACGCAGCGCGCAGATCGAGGTCATCAGCCCGACCCGACAAGCCTGGGAGGAATTCAAGGAGAAGCAGTACGACGGACGCGAGGCGCTTCCCAATGACAACCTCGCCTTCAGAGCGGACGAGGTTGGCGCGAGCGGCGTCAACATCCAGGACGCGAACATCCTCAAGATCAAGGTGCGCTATGACTTCCCGTTGATCGTGCCCTTCGTCGATCGCGTATTGCGCGGCGAGTCCGACTACGTGAAGCGCGACGGCATCTTCGACAACGGCACGGTGGACATGAAGAGCCCCCTGGAGTCGGGTCCCGACCCGATGCACGGGGAATGGGTGATGGGGAAACACTTCCGGATCCCGCTGGAGTCGACCGCGATCGTGCGCATGCAGTCGCCGATCTTCGATGCCAACCTGCTTGCCGACGGCGGCGGTGGCGGTTCACCCGGTACGGGCACTCCGCCGGGCGGCGGCACCCCCCCGGGCGGTGGCAATCCTCCCGGCGGTGGCGACCCTCCAGGTGGCGGAGATCCCCCGGGCGGCGGTGAGCCCCCTGGTGGAGGAAATCCACCTGGCGGCGGCGATCCCCCGGGGGGTGGTGATCCCGGCGATCCGGATCCGCCCGTGGATCCCGACCCATGGGAGCCGCCGGTGTGCGCATAGTGTCCCCCCTGGACGCGAATGTCAGGCGATGGTGCCGGAGGTGGGCGCGCATCGCCGGATGCCTGCTGGTGACCGCGTGCCTGCCGCTGTCCGCGGCACCGGGCGCCGTGGACGACATCCTTGCACCCAGGACTCTGTCGCCCTCCGCCTGGGAGATGGCCAGGGCAACCCGGGGCGTCGTGTTCGGTGGACGCGCAGGCCTCGAGCCCACTGTCCAGATCATCTGCGACGTCCATTGCCCCTACTGTGCGCGCGTGTATGCCAGGCTGGGCGAGCTGCGCCCCGGGCTGCGGGTGCGCTGGGTTCCCATCGCCTACTTCAAGCCCGACAGCGACCGGGTGGCCGCCGCCATCCTGTCGTCCCGCGATCCGGTTGCCAGCCTCGACCAGAACTACAGGTCCTACGACGCCGCGCAGCGTCGCGGCGGATTCAGCGCAGGCTCCGGCCGCGCGGTGTCGCTGGACGCCTCGCATGCCGCGCTCAAGAGGCGTTGGAAGGAATGGGGGCGGTTCACGCCGATGGTGATGGTGCGCACCACCGACGGCACCATCCTGCAGGCAAGCGGTTCCACGCCCGCATTCCTGGATCCCGTGCTGGACAGGGCGGCTCCCGCCAGGCAGGCGTACGAAGCGTGGTAGTCGAAGTCGAAAAGGAGTTTGACGTGAAACAACCGGCACGTTCGAGGAGGGGTCGTCCCCTGTTCCGCCTGCGACATCCGAAACCGGCTGGCTGGATCAGGCCGCTTCCCGTGTTGGTGGTGCTCGGGCTCGGAATACTCGGTCCGGGCGCCCGTGGACAGGACGCGCCGGCGTGCCCGGACCCGGGCATGTGTTTCCTGGACCAGGCCGCGAAGGATGCATGGGCAGCCGAACGCGGCTGCATGTTCGCCGAGCCCGGGGACAACGACGCCTGCACCGTGACCGCCGGGATGCTTGCAGAGGTATGGCCCAATGCCGACGCCGATCTCCTGCAGGCGTTCGCGGACCAGCTGGATGGCAACCTGGTCGAGTACAACCTCGATACGCCGGAGCGCCTCTCGCACTTCTTCGCACAGGTCCGCGAGGAGACCGGGCCCCGGCTGCGCCTGCGCGAGAACATGAACTACACGGCGGCGGCGCTGAAGGCGACGTTCAGTTACTTCGCCAGGAACCCGGACGAGGCGGACCGCTACGGCAGGCTGCAGGACGCCAACGGAAACGTCACCCAGGCAGCGGACCAGGAGGCGATCGCGAACCGCGCCTACGCCGACCGGATCGGCAATGGCGACATCGCCAGTGGCGACGGCTGGGCGTTCCGCGGCGGGGGGCTGCTGCAGACCACGGGCCGGGACAACTACCAGTCGCTGCAGGATGCGTACGAAGCATCCTCGGGGGACGACAGCATCGATTTCATGGAGAACCCCGACCTCCTCGGCGAGCCGGAGTACGCGCTCGCGTCGGCCGCTCATTACTGGACGCAGAACAACCTGCACCTCGCCGCCGACGCCGGTACCGACGGTGCCCACGTCGACGCGATCACCCGCGTGATCAACCGGCATACCAGCAGTTATGGCGACCGGCGGGACCACTTCGACGCCATCTGGCGGGATGACGTTTTCGCTGACGTGGATTGCGAAACCTGATGAACAGAATGAAGAAGACCCTCCACCTGGCATGCATCGGGGCACTGCTCCCGATCGTTGCATGCTCCGAATCGCTGCCTTCGCCGGAACCGGCAGCAGCGTCTACCGCGGCCGTCGACGCGTCGCCGGCGGTGGGACCTTGCGCGACGGACGAAGGCAGCCCGAAGCTCGTGCCATTGCCTGCCCTGGGTCCGGATTTTTCCGACTCGTCCATTGAAATGTTCGCGGTGGAGGGAGGCAACGGAGCCCCGTATCTCTCCCGCCCTCAAGCCATGGCGGCGGCCGGTAGCGAGGCGACGCTGCGACTTGCCTACGCGCCTGGACAGGACGGCGAACTCCAACTCACCGTCTGCCTGGCTTCGGGGCAGGGGCGAGCGCATTCTCCGCCCATCGGCTCCCAGGGCGGCGCGCACCCGGTTGTCGCGGCGACCTTCATGGCGAACGCCGACGCGGAGCCTGGCCAAGAGCTGGTCGTGCTTGTTTCATGGAGCGTGGAGAACGCCCTCGGCACGGCGGGGACGATGTACGAACCCCATGTCTTCAAGATGCCAGGCGACGCAGGTGCATTGCAGCGGGTCCAGCTCGACGATCCCGCGCTGTCGTTCGGCTTCGACGGTGTTCGCGAGGGCGAGCAGGTGGCGTACCCCTACCGGGAAGCACGTGCGTTCCGGGCACGCCTGCAGGCACTGGGCTTCACCCAGGAGGCGCCATGAGCTGGATACGCGCACGCGCACCGTTCCATCCGGCGGACAATCCCGGGCTTTCCGACGAAGCGGGGAACGAGTCGCCCGCGCACTGCGGTCGCGCATCGAAGGGCGCCTGCCGCCGCATCGCGCATCTTCTGGCGTTCCTGCTGCTGGCGCCCGTCCTGCTTGCCCAGGCCCAGGTCCGGTCCTATCGCGAATTGCCCGAGGCGGCCTGGGAGACATTGCAGGCGGCACCCGGCATTCGCTGGAGCGGTGCCCAGGGGATGAAGGCCAGCGTGCAGGTCGTATGTGATGCCAACTGCCCGTACTGCGCGCGCCTCGACCGGACGCTGCGGGCACGCCACCCGGACCTGGCGGTGCGCTGGGTCCCGACGGCGTACTTCAAACCCGACAGCGAGGCGATGGCAGCCGCGCTGCTGTCGGCACCCGACCCGTCGGCCGCCCTGGCAGCCAACTACCGCGACTACGACTTCGGCAAGAACCACGGTGGCTACGCGCCTCCCCCGGCCGCGAAGCGGCTTGTCGACGGACACGCGGCCCTGAAGGCGGCATGGAAGCAGTGGGGAGGCTTCACGCCGATGGTCATCGTGCGTACGCGCGACGGCCGGGTCCTGCAGGCAATGGGCTCCGGGGACCGCTTCCTTGAAAGCGTGCTGGCGCAGGCCGCACCGCCAGCCCGGGTATACGAAGCATGGAACGAAACGCCTTAGAAGGAGGATGGGCCCCATGATCGCGCTACGCTCCGACAAGCCGCGTCCGGATTCCGCAAGCCGTGGCCGGGCATCGGCGGCAGTGGGCTTCATGCTCGCGATGGCCGCCTTGCTGGGATGGGCGCCCGACACCCGGGGCCAGGACAGCTCGCTACCGCCCTGCCCGGATCCGGGCATGTGCTTCATCAACCAGGAAGCCAAGGACGCCTGGGCGGAGGCCCAGGGGTGCCGCTTCGACGATGAGGCTCCCGAAGGGGATGCCTGTACGGAAGCCTGGCGGCTGGACGAGGACTTCCTGGAAGAGAGCGAGGGTGCGCTGGTGCTGGATGGCTACATCCCGCGCCGGAATGGCGAAATACTCGGGCAAAGCGGCGTCACCATCAGCACGGGCATCGACCTGGGGCAACAAAGCGCCACCGGTACCCGCGGCATCCTCGATGACTACATCGCCGAACATGGAAATGGCGGCAACGTCGACGTCGATGCACTGATGGACAGGCTCGACCCGTACTTCGGCCTCAGGCGGCAGGATGCCGCGAACGCACTGGCGGCGGCGCCCTTGTCGGTGACCCAGGCCGAGGCGGAACTGCTCGCCGAAGCCTTCAAGTTCCATTTCCTCAACCAGATCGCGGATCAGTTCGACGCCGAGAACGAACTGGGAATGAACTTCAGGCAGTTGCCGTCCGAAGCCCAGACTGTGATCATGGATTTCGCGTACCAGTACGGCCTGTCCGATACCGCCGGCAACATCCGCCGGACTTTCTGGGGACACGTGTACCGGGGAGAGTGGATGCAGCTGGCCGAGTGGCTCGACAGCAATCCGGACCCCTATACCTCGCGCCGACGCCGCGAAGGCGAGCTGCTGCAGGATGCGATCGACAACCACCGCATTCCCAATACCGGCGATCCATGTCCGGGCGAATGAGCACGGTGACGGCGGGCGGCAATCGACTGTACCGGTCGCTGGAACGGATCGAATGGAGAACGGCATGAACAGAATGATCGGAACCCTCCTTGCCTCGGCGTGCCTGCTGATGGCGACGGCCTGCAACGGTGCCCCCGCGGATGCGGAGGCCCCCCCCAGAGTCGACGATCCCGCGCGGGACCCGCCCCGTGCGATGGCACCCTCCGCCGATGCCTTCAAGGCGTTCATCGACGAGATCCGCGAGTTCGCCGGAATGGCGAGGCTGGCGCAGGGCGCGGGCATGGACGCCGCCGCGCCGCAGGCACTGGCCGATCGCATCGTCGCGGGATTCGAGCAGGATCCGCCCAGGCAACTCAAGCTCCAGGACGGCAGGACGATCTATTGGGGCTGGCAGGAGGGCCAGGCATTCGTGAAGTCGATTGCGATCCGGGGTGCCGACGGCGAGCTGCAGCTGCTGGGCGCGGTCGACGACCTGCCCACCCTCTACAGCCATCGTGCCGGCCGGGCGATCGCCGACCGGGGGGCATACGAGGCATACATGCGCGAGCGCGCGGATCGCGGTAGCGAGCCTGCCATCGAGCTCTTCGCCGAAGACGCCGATGCCCTGGCCGAGCACTACCCCCTGGCGAAGCGCTGGATGCAGGCGGCGATGATGGGGTTCAATGCCGACTGCGGCAACGCGGCGCAACAGCCGAGCTGTGCATTCGTCGAGCAGGTCGACCTGCCGGTCGACGCCCAGGCACTGGACTGCGTGGCCCCCGCCCCGGGCCGCGGCTGCAGCCTGCAGGTGCCGGACGTGCCGGCGGCCGACGTGCCCCTGGGTGCCTTCCGCCAGTGAGCCGGTGGATGCCCGCCACCCGCATGCGCCCGGCAGTCGCGGCGGTCCTGCTCATCGTGATGGCCTTCGTCGTCCCGGTCGCCGCGGAAGAGCCCGCGCCGGTCGGTTTCATGATGCGGGCCACCCTGATCGGTGACAGCCCCTACCGGGGCGGGCACGACGCCAGGCCGTATCCGGTCACCATCCACGTGCAGGGTCCCTCGACCCGGCTCGACTTCGAAGGCCCTGCCGGCGAGCAAGGCCTCCTCCTGCACGACGCCGCGTCGGGCGCGGGTTGGCTGATCAGCCTGGGCGAGGGTATCGCGGTACCCCTGCAGTCGCCCGGCGTGGGCGGCCTGGTGGTCGATCCGCAACAGCCATGCCTGCACATGCGCGCTCGTTGCCGACCCGCGGGCAGTCGCTATGTCGCGGGCAGGTCGACGAAAGGCTGGCGGTATGCCGACGCCGATGGACGCGGCCCCGCCGGCACCAGCACCGGCGAACTGTGGGTCGACCCGGCGCACGGCGTGGTCCTGGCCTACAGCGGCAGGAAGCGCGGCTGGGATCGGCGCTACGAAATGGAGGCCGTGACCGTGCGCTATGGACCGCAGCCGGAGGCGTTGTTCAAGCTGCCCGACGACGTCGCGGTACCGGATGGAGCGACCGGACGCTGAATGACGCGTCGGTGCCAGATGGGCGAAGATGTCTCCATATCGGCGTTTCCTTGCCCGGCCTGGCTTCGCTGCTGGCGACGACGCATCCGCGGCGTTCGTCCAGCGCCAAACCCGCCGTTGGCCCCGGTCCCCCATGGATGCCGGGGAACTCCACCCAACCCCACCTCCCCCAGGATGGTTCAATGATCTCCCGTACTGTTCTCCTCGCCAGCGTCGCTGCTTGCCTGGCGATGACTGCCTGTGGCGACGCCCCTGCCCCGCCCGAGGCGTCGCGCGCCGAAGCGGCTGCCCCCGCACCCGACGCGCCCGAAGCCGCGGCACCGCCCAGCTTCGACATCGCGGAAATCCCGGTTTCGGATGCCCCGCTGGGCGATTTCCCCTACTTTTCCGTGCCCGAGGGCTACTACACGAACGAACAGTTCTCCTCGACCATCGAGGCCGGGCGGTTCCCGATGTGGGTCGGGGACATGTTCATCGCCGTGGAGGGTCGCATCCACCAGGCCAACATCCGCGTGGACGACGGCAAGAGTTTCTCCACGCTCGAAGTGGAAGAAAAGGTTCGCGATGCGATCGCCGGCGCGGGTGGCGTCGAACTCTCGAACATGGTCATTCCCAAGTCCCACACCCAGGACGTACTGACCCGTGCCTTCACCCAGGAGTTCAGCAACGGGTTGTGCTGGCCCAGCGAGCCGGTTCGTACCTACGTCGTCCACCGCACCGACAAGGACATTTGGGTCCATGCCTGCACCTACGGCGGGATTGGCGCTGCCTGGGTCATCGTGGAAACCGCAACGTCAGTGGCGATGCCGGAGCCGGTCGACGCCGCGACCCTGGGCGCGCAACTCGACGACGGCGAAGCGCGGTTGCCCATTGCGTTCCCGAGCGCCAGTACGGCGTTGCCGGACAACGCCCAGTCCCAGGTCGCCGCCCTTGCAAGCGCCCTGGAGGCGCGGCCGGCACTACGCCTGGAGATCCTTGGATACGCCGGCGCCATGGGCGACGCCGCCGCCGATGCACTTTCGAAGGACCGGGCGCGTGCGGTGATCGACGCGTTGGAAAGCCTGGGCATCGCCGGGGAACGCCTGCGTGGAGCCGACGCGCCCGAGCCGGAGGCCTCGCAGGAGGAGGGCGCCGCACCTGCCCCGGAAACCGCCAGAGTCATCCTGGTCCGTTCACCCTGAACCGGCCCGATTCACCCACCGATCATCCCCTGCTCCTGGAAGGTACCTGGAAAATGTCCAATCGAATTCCCCGCCTTGTTCTCCCCGTCCTGCTTGCCGGGATCGGCGTCGCGGCTTGCCAGTCCGGCGAATCACCCGACCCCGCAGCTGAATCCGTCGCGCCAGAGCAGGAGGTCGCCGCGGTGTCCGATGGCACGGCCGCGCAGGCCGGGCCGGGCCCGGAGGCCGGCCAGGGCGTCGAAATCCTCGCTACCGGCATGGACGCGATGGCCAAGCTGGGGGGCTCCATGCAAGCGGCGGCCGAAGCCTGCGGCCAGGGCAGCAAGACAGAGCTTGATGCCGCCCGTCGACAGCAGAAGGAGATGTTCGTGCGACAGGGGGGTTCGGAAGCGGCCTTCGATGCGGCCTTCGAACAGGCCTACGCGTCCGCGCGGGCGAAGTTCGAAGCGACCACCGACAGTGAGCGGCAGGCCGCCTGTAGCGAGTTGAGCCAGTTCCCCGAGACCATGTAGTCGGCGCCGTCCTGGCCAAGCCCAGGTCGCGGCCCGTTCAACCCGGCAGTCCGAAGAACGCACGCGTGGTCGCGGTCGCGTTGGCGGCGGTGACGGCGACGTCCTCGCCGCGATCGCGCGCCAGCTCTTGGACGATATGCGCCAGGTACATCGGCTCGTTGCGGCGGTGCGAGGGGCTGGGCCTGACCGTTCGCGGCAGCAGGTAGGGCGCGTCGGTCTCGACCATCAGGCGATGGGCGGGGATCGACTTCACCAGTTCGCGCAGGTGCTGGCCGCGGCGCTCGTCGCACAGCCAGCCGGTGATGCCGATGTGCCAGTCGCGGTCCAGGTAGGCGAACAGCTCTTCCCGAGTGCCGGTAAAGCAGTGGACGACGGCGGGCCCGAGCCTGCCCTCGAAGTTCTTCATCATCGCGACGAAGTCGTCATGCGCGTCGCGCTGGTGCAGGAACAGCGGCTTGCCGGTGTCGACCGCGCTCTGCAGCTGCATCTCGAACGCCCGGCGCTGGGCGGGGCGGGGCGAGAAATCGCGGAAATAGTCCAGCCCGCATTCGCCGACCGCGACGACCTCGTCGTGGGCCAGCAGCGCGCGCATCTCGGCGTCGCACTCGGCGGTGTACTCGGTGGCGTGGTGCGGATGCACCCCGGCGGTCGCGAACAGCTCACCTGGGTGGGCCTGCGCCAGCGCCAGCGCCTGCGGCGAATGGGCGCGGCTGGCACCGGTGACGACCATCTGCACGACGCCGGCCTCGCGTCCGCGCTGCAGTACCGCGTCGCGATCGTGGTCGAAGGAGTCGTGGGTCAGGTTGGCGCCGATGTCGATCAGTTGCATGGACGGGGGGACGGAAGAGGGCAGGACATTGTAGGAGTTCGAGGCCGGCGGGGTCGCGGGCCCCGCCAGGCCCTGCTCATACAATGTCGGCATGAGTGCCCCCGGCTTTCCGATCGATCCCCTGCTGCCGCGCATCCGCGAGAGCCTTGCCGCCCACCCGCGCCTGGTGCTGGAAGCGCCGCCCGGCGCCGGCAAGACCACCCGCGTGCCGCCTGCGCTGCTCGATGCGCCGTGGCTGCAGGGACGCCGGATCGTGATGCTGGAACCACGCCGCGTGGCCGCACGGGCGGCGGCGATGTTCATGGCCGCCGAACGCGGCGAAGCCGTGGGCGGGACGATCGGCTACCGTATCCGCTTCGAGAACAAGGTGTCGGCGACGACGCGCATCGAGGTGGTGACCGAGGGCATCCTGACGCGGATGTTGCAGGATGACCCCGAGCTCGCCGGCATCGGTGCGCTCGTGTTCGACGAGTTCCACGAACGCCACCTCGCCGCCGACCTTGGCCTGGCGTTCGCGCTGGACGTTCAGGCCGGTCTGCGCGAAGACCTCCGCATCGTGGTGATGTCGGCGACCCTGGACGGCGAGCGGCTCGCCCGGCACCTGGATGCGCCGCGACTGGCGAGCGAGGGGCGGGCCCATCCGGTGGCGATCGAGCATCCGCCGCCGCGTCGCGAGGAGGCGCTTGAACACCACGTGCGGCGCACCGTCGAACATGCGCTCGCCACGCACCCGGGCGACGTGCTGGTGTTCCTGCCCGGCCGCCGCGAGATCGCGCGCGCCGAATCGGCGCTCGCCGCGCTGCGCGACGTCGACGTCCTCGCCCTGCATGGCGACCTGCCGGTGGAGCAGCAGGCGCGCGTGCTGCAGCCATCCGCAGACGGACGCCGACGTGTCGTCCTGGCGACCAACGTCGCCGAATCGAGCGTGACCCTGCCCGGTGTGCGCGTGGTGATCGACAGCGGGCTCGCCCGCGAACCCCGTTATGACCCCAACAGCGGCTTCGCGCGGCTGGCCTCGGTGCCCATCACCCAGGCCTCGGCCGACCAGCGCGCCGGCCGCGCGGGCCGCGTCGCCGAGGGCTGGGCCTATCGCCTGTGGCCGCAGTCGCAGCGGCTGGAGGCCCAGCGTCGTGCCGAGATCGGCCAGGTGGAACTGGCCGGGTTGGCGCTCGAACTGGCGGCCTGGGGCGCGACCGACCTGCGTTTCGTCGATCCGCCACCGCCGGGCGCACTGGCGGCGGCACGCGAACTGCTGCAACGGCTGGGCGCGTTGGACGGTGAGGCGATCACGCCGCTGGGACGGCGCATGTTGCAGCTGGGCACGCATCCGCGCCTGGCGGCCATGCTGCTGGCGCCGGATGATCCCGTCGAACGCGCGCTGGCCTGCGACCTCGCGGCGCTGGTCGAGGCGCGCGATCCCTTGCGTGGCGCCCGCGGTGCGCCACCCAGCGATGCCCTCGCCGATCGCTGGCAGGCGCTCGCCGCGTTCCGGCAAGGCCGTGTGCCCGCCGAGGCTTCCCGCGGCGCGCTCGCGGCGATCGACCAGGCATCGCGGCAGTGGCGGCGCCGGATCCGCGTCGACGCCGTGCCACCGGCGCAGGTGCCGTCGCACGCATTGGGCGACCTGCTCCTGCACGCATTCCCGGACCGGATCGCGCGACAGCATCCGACCGAGCCCCTGCGCTACGCGCTGGCCAACGGGCGTAGCGCGCGCCTGTTCGACGACAGTGCGCTGTACGGCGAGCCCTGGCTGGTCGCCAGCGAGTTGCGCGACGACCCCCGCGAAGCACGCATCCTGCGCGCGGCGCCGCTGGACGAGGCCCGCCTGCGGCGCGACTTCGCCGACCGCTTCGTTACCCGCGACCGCGTCGCCTGGGACCTTGAGAAACGCGGCATCGTCGCGGTCCGCGAAACCCGATTCGATCGCATCGTCATCGACAGCCGGCCGCTGGCGCGCCCCGACCCCGCCCGATACGCCGATGCGCTGGTCGACGCGGTCCGCCAGCTGGGCCTGTCGGTGCTGCCATGGCGCGAGCCCCTGCAACAGTGGCGCGACCGGGTGCGCTGCCTGCGTGCCTGGTTGCCCGACCTCGCCGACGGTCTGCCCGACCTGTCCGACGACGCGCTGCTCGATGCCCTGGACGATTGGCTGCGCCCGGTACTGGCCGGGCGGGCCCGGCTTGATGCCATCGACGAGGCGGCCTTCGCAGACGCCGTCCGCGCGCGGGCGGACTGGCCCGCCCGGCAACGCATCGACGCCCTGGCGCCCACGCGCATCGCGGTGCCTTCGGGCCTGGAGCGTCCCGTCGTTTATGGTTGGGATGACGCAATCGACGCCCCCATCGAACCCGTGCTCGCGGTGAAGCTGCAGGAGCTGTTCGGCCTTGCCGACACCCCGCGCATCGCCGAGGGCCGGGTGGCGCTGACCCTGCACCTGCTCTCGCCCGGCGGCAAGCCGCTGCAGATCACCCGCGACCTGCGCGGCTTCTGGGACCGCACGTATCCCGAGGTCAAGAAGGAAATGAAGGGGCGGTATCCGAAGCATCCGTGGCCCGACGACCCCTGGACCGCACAGGCTACCCACCGCGCCAAGCCCCGGCCGCGTTGAAGCGGGTGAGCCAGCCTCCGCGCATCATCGGCCGCGGCGGCGGCTTGGACCATGCGGGAGGGGAGGGCTGCGTGGCGGCGCGGCCCGACGACCCCTGGACCGCACAGGCCACCCACCGCGCCAAGCCCCGGGCGCGCTGAAGCGGGTGAGCCGGTCGTCGCGCTCGCCTACACTGCCTGGATGAACGCCTCACCGATCGACGCGCCGGACTTCCTGCCCTTCAGGCTCGACCTCGTGGGCCAACGCGTGCTGTGGCTGCGCCTGGACGCGGCGCAGCGCGAGGCGGCGGCGTTCCTGGACGAGCGCGCATTGCCGCCGGGACCCGAAGGGGGCTGGTTGCCGCTGTCGGCATGGTTGCGGGGCGCGCCCACGATGCCCGCCAGGCCTGCCCACGCGATCGCGCACATCGGTCATTGCGGTTCGACGCTGCTGTCGCGCGTCCTGGACACCTGGCCGGACGTGCATGCGCTGCGCGAGCCGCTGCCGCTGCGCAGCCTGGCCGATGCCTGGCCCACCCGCGGCCAGGCCGACGCCCGCGTCTCGGCCGCGGACGCAGAACGCCTGCTGCAGGCGAGCTGGGCGGCGTGGTCGCGCCCCTTGCCGCCGGCGCAGCGGAGCATGGTGAAGCTCACGAGCAGTTGCAACGGGCTCCTCGAACCGCTGCTGGATGCATTCCCGGGCATGCGCGTGGTGTTGCTCGACATGCCCCTGCGCCCGTGGCTGGCCACCCTGGCCAAGTCGCCCGACTCGATGCTCGACGCGGCCCATGCCGCCCCGGAGCGGCTGCGCCTGTTGCAGGCCCGGGGGGTGGGCGAGGACCTGGCCTTGCATGCCATGACGCTGCCCGAGCAGTGCGCGATGGGCTGGCTGGCCGAGCGCCTGCGTTTCCAGGCGCTCGCCGAGTCGCACCCCACGCGTGCGCTCCGCGTCGATTTCGAAGCGCTTCTGGCGCGGCCCGGCGAGGTGCTCGCCGAAGTCGCCGCGCACCTGGCCCTGGATGCCGAGGGCCTGCCTGCCGCGCTCGCTTCCCGCCACTGGGGGCGCTATTCCAAGGCGCAGGACCATGGCTACACGCGAGAGGACCGGGCCCACGACCTCGCCCTCGCGCTGCAGCGGCACGGCGCAGACATCGCCGAGGGCGAGCGCTGGCTCGACGGCATGCGCCGCCGCCATGGCGTCGCGCTGGATTGAAGCCACGCGCCTTGGTGCGGCCTTTGCCGGGGCCCGCGCGGCGGGACGGAATCCCGGGACTGGCGTGGCGCTTGTCGTGCGCCGAAGGGAGGATGTCAGCCGATGCGGGAACATGGCCACCTGAGCGAATGGAACGAGGACCGCGGCTACGGCTTCATCGCGCCGGCCAGTGGGCGCGCCAAGCTGTTCGTGCACGTGTCCGCCTTCCCCAGGCAGGGCGGTCCGCCGAGCGTCGGCGAGATCCTCTCGTTCGAAGTCGGGGAGGGCCGCGACGGCAGGGCGGCGGCGAAGCGGGTGCAGCGTCCCGGCGGCGCAAAGCCCCCGATGGGTGGCGCGCGTCCTTTTTCCAGACCGTCGCCGCCGCCCCGGCCGGCAGTCCCCTGGACCGGCGGCCTGGTCCTTGCGGCGGTGGCGGTCGTCGCGGTATTGGGATTGCGCGAAGCGACGCGCGCCGGATCGGCGGCCGGGAACGCGGCGACGCCCTTGCCGGCGACCCGGGTGGCACCTGTCGCGCCGCGTTTCAGTTGCGACGGCCGCACCGAGTGTCCAGAGATGCGCTCATGCGCCGAGGCGCGCCATTTCCTGCGCCACTGTCCGGGCGTGAGGATGGACGGCGACGGCGACGGGATCCCGTGCGAGCAACAATGGTGCCGGTGAGCGGGCACCGGCGCGCGCGGCGACTCAGGTATCCGACCACATCCGGAACAGGTTGCTGCGCAGCGACTCCAGCAGGACCTGCAGGCGCTGCTTCTGCTCCGCGCTGGCGACGCCCCGTGCCGCCAGTGCGCGCGCCTCGTCGATCTGGATCATGAGCTCGCGGCGGCCGGCATCGGCGATCCAGCTGTGCAGCCAGGTGATGGCCGCGATGCGCACGCCGCGGGTGACCGGCGTCACCCGGTGGATGGTAGTGGAGGGATAGAGGATGGCGCAGCCGGGATCGAGCTTGTAGGCCAGCTCCTGGGCGCCAAGCTGCATCGTCAGCGCCCCGCCCTCGTAGTCGGCCGGTTCGTTGAGGAAGATCGTGCACGACAGGTCGCTGCGGATCGGCGGCTGCGACGGGAACAGCGCCTCGTCCACGTGCCAGCCATAGTCCATGCCGGGCTCGTAACGGACCACCGTGGTACGCGCCATCGTCCGCGGCTGGGCGTAACTGCGCAGGTCCGGGTTGCGGAAGAGGGCATCGCGGACGAGCTGGGCGATCCGGGCGTTGGCGGGGTCTTCCTGCGGCGCCTGCAGGTTGTGCTTGACCTCCGAGCCCGGGTTGGTGACGCGACCGTCGTTGAAGCCCACCTGCGGCAACAGCTCCCGCACGGCCTGCAACTCGGCGGCGTTGAGGACGTTGGACAGCACTCGGATCATGGACGGGCTCGGCGGGAGGGGCGGGCCCATGATCGGCATTCAGCCGCGGGTGGGCAACCGCTCACGGGCATTGCACGGCATGGCGGGCAGACTGTCGCCTCTCTCCCCTGCAGGAACGCACAATGAAGACGCCCCCGATCAGCGATGCCGTCGAACACGCCCGCCACGCGGCAGGACGCGCCGCCGACAGCGCCCAGGCGTGGGCGGGGTCGGTGGGCAAGAGCCTCCAGCGCACCGACGCCGCGAAGTGGCTCGAAGCCGGACTGAAGATCGGCGCCCTGCGGACCGGTGCCCGCGTCGTTGGCGGTTTCGCCCGTCGCAACCCGGTGGTCGCGGTGGCGACGGTCGCCGGCGCTGGCCTGCTCTGGTATGCGGCCCGCCGCAAGATGCGCGAACGCCAGGCGCTGGCGCACGGCGACGGCGAGGCCATCGAGGGCCAGGCCCGCCGCGTGGAAGCGCGCAAGGCCAAGGCGAAGTCGGGACGCGGAAGCACCCGCGGTCGCAGCGCCTCGGTCACGCCGTCCTCGGAGTAAGCCCCGGCGCGGGCTCGTGGGTCTCCCGCCTGGCGCCGCTCAGGCGGCGTTGCTGTCCTCGGCCAGGGCGTCCTGGCTGCGATTGGCGGCCGGCAGTTCGATGATGAACACCGAGCCGCCGTCACGGCGGGGTTCGTACCACAGCTGCCCGCCGGCCTGGGAAACGATCTGCCGTGCGAGCGACAGGCCCAGGCCGCTCGAGAGGCCGTCGTCCTCGTCGGTGAGGCGGGTGAAGGGCTTGAACAGGTCCCGCTGCCTCGATGGCGAGATGCCCGGGCCGCGGTCGGCCACCACCAGCTGCCAATAGCCCGGCGCCGCGGCGTGTCCGCTCATGGTCAGCGGCGCGTTGGGTGCGTACTTGATCGCGTTGGTGACCAGGTTCTCGGCGACCTGCCGGAGCACGCGTTCGTCGATCGCCACCGCCGCGTCCTCGGCCGGCAGCACCAGCTCGGCCTGGATGCCGGTTGCCTCGAGCTGCACTTCGTAGCGCTGGTGCAGCCAGCGCAGGGTGTCGGCCAGGCCGGCGCGGGCATCGACGTCGCGCTTGTTGGTCTGGTTCCGGCTTTCCAGGTAATGGTGGATGTAGCCCAGCGCGTCGGCGGCGCTTTCGTGGATGATCTGCAGGTAACGCGGCACCCGCTCGGGCTTGCAATGCTCCTCCTGCATCAGTTCGCTGGCGAACATGACGCTGGTGAGCGGGTTCTTCAGGTCGTGGGCGACCAGGTTGACCAGTTCCTCGCGCTCACGGGCGACGCGCTCCAGGCGATCGGCGGTGAGCTTCAGGCCGATGTGGGCGTTGACCCGGGCGATCAGCTCTTCGGGCAGGAAGGGCTTGGTGACGTAATCGACCACGCCGGCGTCGAAGGCGCGCAGCAACAGGTCGCGATCGTGCGCGGCGGTCACGAAGATCACCGGGACGCGCGCATCCGGGGCACGCGCCCGCAGCGCGGCCAGCACTTCGAAGCCGTCCATGCTCGGCATCATCACGTCGAGCAGGATCAGGTCCGGCTGCACTTCCTCGTACAGGGACAGGGCCTCGTCGCCGGTCGAGGAGGTGGTCACTGAGTAACCCTGGCGGTTGAGCAGGGCGCTGACGACGCGCAGGTTCGCGGCCTGGTCGTCGACCACCAGGATGCGGCCTTGGTTGTTCGCGGGATTGATCATGCCGAGCCCCACGAGCCGCTGCCTTCCGCCCCCTTGGCGCGGCGCCGGCTCATCCGGAATATGGAACACCACGTTAGCAGATCGCACCGCGAAAGCGATGCCCGCAAGACCCGACGGGGGCGTGGTATCGCCCGTCTGGCCGTTCAGCCCGGCGGGACCGTCACGGTCCGCCACTGTCCCGGCGCCAGCCCGTCCAGCCCGACGCCGCCGACGGCGATCCTGACCAGGCGCAGCGTGGGCAGCCCGACAGCCGCCGTCATGCGCCGGACCTGGCGGTTGCGGCCCTCGGTCAGCGTGATCTCCAGCCAGCAGTCCGGGACCGTCTTGCGATGGCGCACCGGCGGGTCGCGCGGCCACAGCGCCGGGGGCGATGGCAGTGCGCGCACACCGGCCGGCCGGGTGGGACCGTCCTTCAGCGCCACGCCGCGGCGCAGCGCCTGGAGCCGGTCCTCGCCGGCCTCCCCCTCGACCTGGACCAGATAGGTCTTGGGGCGCTTGTGGCGCGGGTCGGTGAGGCGGTGGGCGAGCGCGCCGTCGTCGGTCAGCAACAGCAGGCCTTCGCTGTCATGGTCCAGGCGCCCGGCCGGGTACACGCCGGCCGGCAGGCCGAAGCCCGCCAGCGTCGCCCGCGGGGGCTGGCTGCGGTCGGTGAACTGGCACAGGACCTGGAAGGGCTTGTTGAAGGCGATCAGCAAGGCGGGACCGTGGAACGGGGGAAAAAGGCGTGGAACATGCGGTGGCAGGGGGCGCTCGGGCCCGACGGGGTTGCGGCCATTCGCCGGCGTTTATCTTGAATTTATATAAAAATCAACAATTTACACGCTGCCATCATGCTGCTTGTGGGACAGTGGCAGCCGTGGCCGAAAAGGCCGCGGTTCCGGTTCACCGGCACGCTCCGCCCGTTCGCGGACATGCCCCCGGCGACGTGCCGGGTCGCTCGAACCGGTCTTGCCGCCGATGCCCGGCATCGGCGCCGCTCCATCCATACCAACAGAGACAGGGAGTTCCATGAATACCACGAGCCAGCACATCCGCAACGAAAAGATCGAGACCCTCAACGAGCTGATCGAGGTCAGCCGCGACAGCGCGCAGTTCTACGCCGATGCCGCCAGCAAGGTCGACAACCCGCAGCTCAAGCAGTTGTTCACCGGCATGGCCGAGTCCAAGAACGGCCTGGTCGGGGCCCTGGCCCGCGACGTCCGCGCCGAGGGCGCTTCGCCGGCCAAGAGCGGCACCTTCCGCGGCAGCCTGCATGAGTTCTATGGCGACATCCGCGCCAAGCTCGGCGACAAGGACTATGCCTACGTGAGCGAGCTGGAGGAGTCCGAGGACCGCATGCTCGATGCCATGCGCGACGTCATCGAGGACAACGGCACGCCCGCGCAGGTCAAGACCGCGGTATCGGGCTACCTGCCCAAGGTGAAGGCGCAGCATGACCTCATGCGTGACCGCAAGTGGGCCATGAAGTCGGCCCACTGACGCCGGGGCGCGCGCCGCGCCCGCAGGACACGGGAAACCAGGACGCCGACCCGAGAAGGTCGGCGTTCCTGCGCGTGGAGCCGGGTCAGTCGTCGCTGATCGGCATCGCCTTCAGGGTGAACGCGCCCAGGGCGTCCTCGCCGCTGCCCAGCGAATTCACGCGCACCGTATAGGTGCCGCTCGCGCCCACGCTGGTGACGATGAGCGCATTGGTGTCATCGTCGCCGCGGTCGTCGTTCTGCGAGACCACGTCGCCGTCGGGGCCGAACAGGATCAGGACCGGGTCGACATCGTCCGACTTGGCGCTGATGGCGACCAGCTGGTCAGCCTTCAGGGCCAGGCGGTAGTCCTGGCTGCGGCCGCCGCCGTCGCTGGGGCGCGCGCTGCGGTCGAAGCGGCCTTCGACCGAGCGGCCCATGGCCAGCTCGGGATCGGCGGCGTGGGCGCTACCGAAGGCGAGGACGGAAAGGATCAGGCTGGTGGGAACGAGGGCTGCGCGCACGCGGACTCCTTGGTGGACGTGGATGAAGAAAGGGCGCGATCGGCAAGCCGGTCGCGCCCCATTATGCGCAGGTCCCCGTTCAGGTGGGGATGTCCGGATCAGGCCTCCGGCTTGCGGAAGCGCAGGGTCATGCGGTCGCTCTCGCCGATGGCCTGGTACTTGGCCGCGTCGGCCTCGTCGTGGCGATTGCCCGGCGGCAGGGTCCATACGCCGTTGGGATGGTCGGCGGTGTCGTCGGGGTTGGCGTTGGCCTCGCTCTTCTCGACCAGCTCGAAGCCGGCCTTCTCCGCCAGCTCGATCACCAGGGCTTCGGTCAGGTAGCCCGACTTCTTCATCGTTTCCAGGTCAGTGTCCGGCTTGGCCCGGTGTTCGACCACGCCCAGCGTGCCGCCGGGCTTGAGCACGTCGAAGAAGGCCTTGAAGTAGGCCTCACCGGCGTCGCTGTTGACCCAGTTGTGGACGTTGCGGAAGGTCAGCACGGCGTCGGCGGAGCCGGCGGGACCGAACTGCGGCGACTTCGGGTCGAACGCGCGCCATTCGGCCTGGTCGTAGGCCGCCGGCGTGGCGGCGACCTTCTCGCGCAGCTTGGCATTGGTCTTGTCGTAGTACTCGGACACGCCGTCGGCCCAGATGGCGCCGACGTACTGGCCGCCGTCGCGCAGGTAGGGCGCCAGGATCTCGGTGTACCAGCCGCCGCCCGGGGTGATCTCGACGACGGTCTGGTCCGGCTCGATGCCGAAGAACGCCAGGGTTTCGGCCGGGTGGCGCGCCGTGTCGCGGGCGACGTTGGCCGGATCGCGCCAGTCGCCGGCGATCGCCGCGGCGAGGGCATCGGCCGGCGCGGCCGGTG
>NZ_VICE01000007.1 GCF_006546775.1 Marilutibacter aestuarii | reverse complement strand
CGCGGCATCGAACACACAACGAGGTCAGCATGGTTTCCCTGCATCCCACCATCGCCGAGGTCACCGAGCGCATCCGCGCCCGCAGCCGCGACGGGCGCGCGGCCTACCTGGCGCGGATCGACGCCGCCGCCGGCCAGGGCCCGCACCGGGCCACCCTCTCCTGCGGCAACCTGGCCCATGGCTTCGCCGCCTGCGGCCCCGCGGACAAGGAGGCGCTGCGCGACGGCCGCGCGCCCAACCTGGGCATCGTCACCGCCTACAACGACATGCTCTCGGCGCACCAGCCCTTCGAGCGCTTCCCGTTCCTGATCAAGAACGCCGCGCGCAACGCCGGCGCGACCGCACAGGTCGCCGGCGGCGTGCCGGCGATGTGCGACGGCGTCACCCAGGGCCGGGCCGGCATGGAGCTGAGCCTGTTCTCGCGCGACGTGATCGCGCTCTCCACCGCGGTCGCGCTGTCGCATGACATGTTCGACGCCGCGCTCTACCTCGGCGTCTGCGACAAGATCGTGCCCGGCCTGCTGATCGGCGCGCTGAGCTTCGGCCACCTGCCGGCGATCTTCGTGCCGGCGGGACCGATGCCCTCCGGCATCCCCAACGACGAGAAGTCCCGCGTGCGGCAGCGCTACGCGGAGGGCAAGGCCACGCGCGAGGAACTGCTGGAGGCCGAGTCGGCGAGCTACCACTCGCCCGGCACCTGCACCTTCTACGGCACCGCCAATTCCAACCAGATGCTGATGGAGATCATGGGCCTGCACCTGCCGGGCGCCAGCTTCGTCAACCCCAACACGCCCCTGCGCGATGCGCTGACCGCCGAGGCGGCGCGCCGGGCGGCGGCGATCACCGCGCTGGGCACGGACTACCGGCCCGTCGGTCGCCTGGTCGACGAGCGCGCCATCGTCAACGGCGTCGTCGGCCTGCACGCGACCGGCGGCTCGACCAACCACCTGCTGCACATCGTCGCCATCGCCGCGGCGGCCGGCATCGAGCTCAGGCTCGAGGACTTCGACGCGCTGTCTTCGGTGGTCCCGCTGCTGGCGCGCGTGTATCCCAACGGCAGCGCCGACGTGAACCACTTCCATGCCGCCGGCGGGCTGGCCTTCATGATCGGCGAGCTGCTCGACGCCGGCCTGTTGCATGGCGACGTGGAAACCGTCGCCGGGCCCGGCCTCGCGCGCTACCGCGTGGAGGCCCGGCTCGACGAGGCCGGCGGCCTGGTCCATGTGCCGGCCCCCGGGCGCAGCGCCGCTCTCTCCGTGCTGCGTCCGGTGGCCGAGCCGTTCCGTGCCGACGGTGGGCTGCGCGTGTTGCGCGGCAACCTCGGCACCGGCGCGATCAAGGTCTCCGCGGTACCGGACGACCGCCAGGTAGTCGAGGCGCCGTGCCGGATCTTCAGCGAGCAGGGCGAGGTCAAGCACGCCTTCGAGCAGGGCGAGCTCGACCGCGACGTGGTCGTGGTCGTCCGCTTCCAGGGGCCGCAGGCCAACGGCATGCCGGAGCTCCACCAGCTCACGCCGACCCTGGGCGTGCTGCAAAAGCGCGGCCATCGCGTTGCCCTGGTCACCGACGGCCGCATGTCCGGGGCCTCGGGCCAGGTGCCCGCCGCGATCCATGTCAGCCCCGAGGCCGCCTGCGGCGGGCCGCTGGCGCGCCTGCGCGACGGCGACGTGGTCCGCGTCGATGCCGTCGCCGGCACCCTGGAGGCGATGGTGGACGCGGCCGTGTTCGAGGCCCGCGAAGCGGCCACGGCCGACCTGGCCAGCCACCACGCCGGCATGGGCCGCGAGCTGTTCGACCTGTTCCGTCGCGTCGCCGGTCCGGCCACGCGCGGGGCCAGCGCCTTCGACGCGAGCGCGACCTGATCGTGCCGCCGCGTCCATTTCCCACCCGCGCCTGCGGCTCGTCCGCACGCCGAGCCGGCCTTTGACGGAGCCCCTGATGACCCTGATCGAGAAAGTGCTGCACCTGGCCCCGGTGATCCCCGTGGTCGTGATCGACGATGCCCGCCAGGCGGTGCCGCTGGCGCGCGCGCTCGTGGCCGGCGGCCTGCCGGTCATCGAAGTGACCCTGCGGACCGCCGCCGCGCTGGACGCGGTGCGCGCGATCGCCGACGAAGTCCCCGACGCCGTGATCGGCACCGGTACCGTGCGTCGCCCGGCCGACCTGGACGCTTCGGCGAAGGCCGGCGCGCGTTTCGCCGTCTCGCCCGGCGCCAGCCCGGACCTGGTCGCCGCCGCCCGGGGCCACGACGTGGGCTGGTTGCCCGGCGCGGCCACGGCCTCGGAGGCAATGACCCTGGCCGAGCAGGGCTTCGTGTTCCAGAAGTTCTTCCCGGCCGAGGCGGCGGGCGGTACCGCCCTGCTGCGCAGCCTGCACGGGCCGATGCCGGAGATCCGCTTCTGCGCGACCGGCGGTATTGGCGTCAAGAACGCGCCGGACTACCTGGCCACGCCGAACGTCGCCTGCGTGGGCGGCTCGTGGTGCACCCCCGCGGCGCTGATGCGCGCGGGCGACTGGCAGGCCATCGAGGCCCTGGCGCTGGCGGCGTCGCAGCTGCGCGGCGACTGAGCGCGCGGGTTCGCCGCCCTCAGGCCTTCGGTCGGGGCGGCGCGGTCGAACCGCGGACCACCAGTACCGGGCTGAAGCCTTCGTTGGGGTGGGTCTCGATGGGCGTTTCGTTGTCGCGGCGCAGTTCGGCGATCAAGCGATAGGTGGCGTGGCGCGCGATCGCCTCGGTCGCCTGGCTGGCGGTGGTCAGCGGCGGCCATGACTGCTTGGAGAACGGGCTGTCCTCGAAGCCGGCGATGGACAGGTCGTAGGGCACGTTCAGGCCACTGGAGCGCGCCGCGGCCAGCACGCCGGCGGCGATCTCGTCGTTGCTGCCGAAGATCGCGCTCGGGCGGTCGGGGAGGGCGAGCAGGCGCCGCGCGCCGCGGAAGCCATCGTCGAAGGAGTAGTCGCCGGGCAGGACCAGGGTGTCGTCCTCCTCGATGCCGTAGTCGGCCAAGGCCTTGGCGTACCCCTTGTAACGCTCCCAGCTGGACTTGTGCGAGGTGCCGCCCCACAGGAAGCCGATGCGCTGGTGGCCAAGCTGGATCAGGTGCTCGGTGATGTCGTAGGCGGCATCGTGGTCGTCCACCCAAACGCAGGGCGCGCCATCGTGCGGGTCGGCCGCGGCGGAGACGATGCGCACCAGCTTGATGTCCTGCGCGACCAGCTCCTTGACCAGTTCCATCTGCTCGGACATCGGCGGCGCCAGCACCAGCCCGGCCAGGCGGGCGCCCTGCACCAGGTCGATCAGGTCCGCGGCGAGTACCGGCGAGGACGCGTCGCAGGGATGGATCTGCAGGCCGTAGCCGGTCTCCCGGCAGGCCGAGAGCACGCCGTTCTGGACGGCAATGATGTAGTACGGGTTCGGGTTGTCGTAGACCACGCCCAGCGCGTAGGGCTGCGCGCTGCGCAGGCTGCGCGCCGAAGGGTCGGGACGGTAGCCCAGCTCGCTGATCGCCTCGTTGACGCGCTCGCGGGTGCGCGCGCGCACCCCCGGCTCGTCGTTGATGACCCGCGAAACGGTCTTGAGCGAGACTTCGGCGCGTTCGGCGACGTCTTTGATCGTGGGTCGGCGCACCGGAACCTCGGTTGTTCGGGTCAATGGCCTAGCGTAACGTCCGCGGCGCGCGCCGGGAACACCGGGCGCGCCGTCGGCGCTCATCCCGCTTTCGACAGCCCGGCGCGGTGGCCGGCGCGCGCGAAGTAGAGGATGTACAGGTAGCACGGCACCATCAGCAGCAGGAACACCCACTGGAAGTCGTGCGCCTGCTTGAAGTGCGCGAACAGCTGCGGGATCACCGCGCCACCGGCGATGCCCATGATCATGATCGCCGAACCGTACTCGGTCAGCCGGCCCAGGCCACGGATCGCCAGCGGGAAGATCGCCGGCCACATCATCGCGTTGGCGAAGCCCAGCAGCGCCACGAAGGCCACCGACACGTAGCCGCTGGTGAGGAACGCGCCGATGGTGAACAGCACGCCGAGCACGGCCGACACCGAAAGGTAGCGTTCCTGCGAGATGTAGCGCGGGATCGTCACCAGGCCCACCAGGTAGCCGACCAGCATGCCGCCCAGGGTCAACGAGGTGAAGAACTTGGTGTGGTCCAGTGGCAGGCCCAGCGATTCGCCATAGATGCCGATGGCGTCGCCGGCCATCACCTCGACGCCCACGTAGGCGAACAGGCAGGCCGCGCCCAGCCACAGGTGCGGGTACTGGAACAGGCTGCGCTTGCCGCCGGCGGACTCGGCGTTCGCCTCCTCGGGACGGATTTCAGGCAAGGGCGAGAACAGCACGCCGACCGCGACCAGCGCGAGCAGGCCGGCCATCACCATGTAGGGGTCGTGGATGCGCGAGGCGAACTCGTTGAGCAGGGCATCCTTGGTCGCCGCGTCGGCACCTTCGACCTGGGCGGCCAGGTCGCCCATGCCGTGCAGGACGAGCGCACCGAGCAGGAGCGGCGCGGCGATGCCGGCGAGCTTGTTGCAGATGCCCATCACCGCGATGCGCTGCGCCGCGCCCTCGATCGGGCCGAGGATGGAGATGTAGGGATTGGCCGCGGTCTGCAGGATCGCCAGGCCGGTGCCGATGATGAAGATGCCGGTGACCGCGCCGGGGTAGTAACGCTGGGTCGTGTACTGGCCGAACACCGCGGCCCCCACCGCCATGACCAGCAGCGCCAGCGCCATGCCCTTCTTCATGCCGGTCTTCTTCAGGATCAGCGAGGACGGCAGGGCCAGGAAGAAGTAGGAGATGTAGAACGCGAACGGGATCAGGAACGCCGCCGATTCGCTGACGTCGAAGGCCAGCTTGGCGAAGCCGATCAGCGGGCCGTTGAGCCAGGTGACGAAGCCGAAGATGAAGAACAGCAGGCCGATGATCGCCATCGACCCGAGGTGGCGCTGCGCGCCGCCCTGGCCGGCGACTTCGGTGGCAGTGGTGGATGACATGTACGGACTCCCCTCCGGAACGGCGGGACGTCCCGCCTGTGGTGTGGACTGGCCTGGACCTTGCCGGCAGTCGTTGACTGCACGTTGTCACAAGATTGTCCTGTAAGCCAGTGGTCTAGATGGACCCACTTATACCGGCCTTTCAGGCGCAAAAACTCATGCTGCGGCGCAGCAAATTCACGGAATCGTGACGGTTGTTCGGGGCTCTGGGTGATTTTTTTGTCCGAAGTGTTGACATCGTTGTCAGGACTGAAGCAGTCTCGGTTCGCACACCGGGCGGGGAGACGCGGAGGCCGGATGAAAGGGGAATGCAGCAGCACATGTCACACCTTCTTCAATCGCATGGATGTCGGCCCGATGACGGTCTCCCACCCCGCCCAGTCCTGCGGGACGCCGACCGCATGAGCGCAGCGGAAAAGTTCGCCGCGTCCGCGCGCGGTCGCTTCATCGCCGCCGACGTCGGCGGCACCCACACGCGCGTCGGCCTAGTCCGCGCCGGCGGCCCCGACGAGTCGCCGATCGCCGTGCTCGCGCATCGCAAGTACGCCTGTGCCGACTATCCGGGCCTGGCCGAGATCCTGTCCGACTTCATTGCCGCCATCCCCGGCGGCGCCGGTCCGGTCGAGAGCGTGGCGATCGCCTGCGCCGGCGTGGTCCTCGACGACACGGTCATCAACTCCAACCTCAGCTGGAAGGTCTCGCTGTCGGAGCTGCGCCGCGCGCTCGGCCTGGAGCGCGTGCTCTTCATCAACGACTTCCAGGCCGCCGCCCACGCCGCCCAGTGCATGGACCCCGCGGATTCGACCCTGCTCACGCCGGGCGTCGACGCGATCGAGCCCGGCCCGGTGCTGGTGATCGGCCCGGGTACCGGCCTGGGCGCGGCCGTCCGCGTCCCGCATCGCGGCGGCACCGTCGTGCTGCCGACCGAGGCCGGCCACGCCGCGTTCTCGCCCGGCAACGCGCGCGAGATCGAGATCCTGCGCCAGCTGCAGCAGCGCGGCGCGCACGTGCCCAACGAGGACCTGGTATCCGGACCCGGGCTGGCCAACATCTACCGCGCGCTGTGCGCCATCGACGGCACCCGGCCGGTCACCCTGGCGCCGGCCGGCATCACCGCCGCGGCCCGCGAGGGCGACGCGGTCGCGCGCGAAGCGGTGCTGACGTTCTGCGCGCTGCTGGGCAGCGTGATCGGCGACCTCGCCGTGACCAGCAGCGCCCGCGCGGTGTTCATCGCCGGCGGGATCCTGCCGCAGCTCAAGGATTTCCTCGCAGACAGCCAGTTCCTGGCCCGCCTGCGCGACAAGGGGGCGATGCAGCCGGTGCTCGAGCGGCTGCCGGTCCGCCTGATCGAGAACGACCGGCTGGGCGTCATCGGTGCCGCCAGCTGGTACCTGGAGCATGCGCGCACCGACTGAACCGACCGTAGCAACGAAGCGCCGCCCGGTCCGTGCCGGTCGGCATCGACACACCGGACCACGCCAGCCCCGCCAAGAAGGGAAGCATGGGCCGGATACGAAACCGAGGGAGAGAGAACACAATGAAGCTTCGCAAATCCATGCTGTCGGCGAGCATCGTCGCAGCCTTGATGGTTTCGGCCACCGCGACCGCGCAGGACGCTCCGGCCGAAGCCCCATCCGACAATCCCCAGGCCGCCGGCACCCGCGACGACGCCACCGACCTGGACACGATCATCGTCACCGGCATCCGCGGCAGCCTCGAGAAGTCCCTCGACACCAAGCGTGACGCGGCGACCCACGTCGAGGCGGTCAGCGCCGAGGACATCGGCAAGCTGCCAGCCAAGAACGTGGCCGACGCCCTGCAGCAGCTGCCGGGCGTGAACATCAGCTCCTCCAGCGCCAGCGAGGGCGGCTTCGACGAAGCCGACCGCGTCAGCCTGCGCGGCACCAACCCCAGCCTCACCCAGACCCTGGTCAACGGCCACGCCATCGGCACCGGCGACTGGTTCGTCCTGAGCCAGGTCGCCAACGTCGGCCGCAGCGTCAGCTACTCGCTGCTGCCGGCCGAGATCGTCGACCAGGTCGTGGTGCACAAGTCCTCCGAGGCCAAGCTGGTCGAGGGTGGCAGCGCCGGCTCGGTCGACATCATCACCCGCAAGCCGCTCCAGTACCCCGACCAGCTGACCATCTCCGGCTCGGTCGGCGCGGTGCATTCGGACCTGGCCGGCGAGACCGATCCGCAGGTCAGCGCGCTGTTCAACTGGAAGAACGACGCCAACAACCTGGGCGTGCTGCTGCAGGCCTTCTACCAGGAGCGCAGCCTGCGCCGCGACGGCCAGGAAGTGGTCGGCGGCTACGGCCAGATCGCCTATGACGCGCCGGTCACCGTGACCAATCCCGACCTCGCCGGCGTGCTCTACCCGAACCTGCTCGGCGCGGTGCTGTTCGAGCAGAAGCGCGAGCGCCGCGGCGGCGTGCTGGACATCCAGTTCAAGCCGACCGACAACCTGACGCTCGACCTCAACGGCTTCTACTCCAAGCTCGAGGCCGACAACTACAACCGCAACTACATGATGTGGACGAGCCAGTTCGCCAACATCCGTGCCCCGGAGCCGGGCTACGTGGTCGATGGCAACCTGCTCACCCACGCCGTCTACCCGGCGGTGACCGGCGGCACCGAAGTGCCCTACGGCGTTTACGACATGATCTCCCGGCCGGGTGCTTCGTCGGAGTCGAAGTACCTCACGCTGGAGGCCGACTGGCAGGCGACCGACAACCTGGACTTCCATTTCCAGGCCGGCACCACCAAGGGCAATGGCCGCAGCGAGACCCAGGACGTGCTCGAGACCGGCATCGCCCCGAACGGCGGCGCCAGCTGGTCGATGCACGGCATCGACGAGGCGATCGACTGGAGCCTGGGCGGCAACAACACGCCTTCGACCCACCGCCCCGACTTCGGCTGGATCTTCGGTGGCCAGGGCATCGACGTGCTCGACAAGGAAGACTGGTTCGCCGCCGACGGCACTCTGTTCACGATGAGCGACAGCGTGCTGTCCTCGCTGGACTTCGGCGTGCGCTACGCCGAGCACGAGCGCAGCAACGACTACGAGATCGCGCAGGGCCCGAACTGGGCGTCGCCGTGGCAGGACATCAGCGCCTACCCGACCACCGGCGGCTATTACCCGGGCGACTTCGGCAACGGCCTGGGCGGCAACTTCCCGGGTGGCATCTGGTACTACACCCCGGACCAGCTGGCCCAGATCAACGCCGACTTCGCCAACCGCAACTTCCCCGAGCGCTTCTACTTCTCCGACGTCTACGGCGTGTACGAGAAGAACTCGGCGGCCTACGTGCAGGCCAACTTCACCGGCGACAGCTGGAGCGGCAACATCGGCCTGCGCTATGTCAGGACCGACAGCGACATCGAGTACACCCAGGCGCTGCCGATCGGTTCGGGCATCCCGGGGGCGATCACCGGTTCCGCGTTCGGCGACTACCTGAAGGTCTCCAACAGCAAGGACTACGACGAGCTGCTGCCCAGCGCGAACGTCAAGTTCGACCTCAGCAGCGACCTGCTGCTGCGCTTCGCCGCGTCCAAGACCATGACCCGCCCGGACTACTCCGCGCTGGCCGGTTCGCTGACCCTGGACGACCTGACCCACACCGGCAGCGGCGGCAACCCCGACCTGGATCCGCTGATCTCGACCAACCTCGACGCTTCGCTGGAGTGGTACTTCGCCCCGCGCGCACTGCTGTCGTTCAGCGTGTTCCAGATGGACCTGAAGGACTACATCAGCTTCGGCAACCAGACCATCCAGTACAAGGACCAGCAGGCCAGCCAGGATGCCGGTACCGACGTCTACTCGGACTACCTGGTCTCCGTGCCGGTCAACACCGACGGCAAGCTGAAGGGTTACGAGATCGGTTACCAGCAGCCGATCGGCGAGTGGTTCGGCGTCGCCGCCAACTACACCTTCGCCGATGGCGAGACCGACGACGGCAAGCCGCTCAACGGTGCCTCGCGCAACACCTACAACCTGTCGGCGTATTTCGAGAACGAGCGCTTCAACGCGCGCGTGGCCTACACCTTCCGCGAGGCCTTCTACGCGGGCGTGTCGCGCACCGATTCGTTCTACCAGGACGACTTCGGCACCGTGTCGGCCTCGCTGGGCTGGAAGATCAACGATGCGATGAGCCTGTCGCTCGATGGCCTGAACCTCAACAACCCGACCTACTCGTACTACACCGACAGTGCCGTGGGCGTGCTCCCGTACGCCATGTACTCCAACGGCCGCCAGTACTACCTGAGCTTCCGCTTCAGCTACTGAGGCACGCGCAGGGCCGCGCCACCCGGCGCGGCGATCCACCCGGCGGGCCCGCTTCTGGCGGGCCCGCCCCCATTTTCCGCGACGGCCGCCCGCGATCGGGCGATCATCGCAAGACGGATTCGAACAACACGAGCGGGGACACGGCATGACCGGCAGCACACGCAGGGCGACCTCACGATTCTTCGCGGCGGGCCTGGCCTGCGCGCTGCTGGCGGCATGCAACGCGCCGGACACCGATCCTGGCGCTGCCGCGGACGTCGCCAAGGCGCAGGGCGCCATCCCGGCCCCCGACCTCGTCCCGCGTCCGCGCACGCTCGAAGCAGGCCAGGGCCATTTCACGCTGTCGGACGCCACGCCGATGCTGGCCTCGGGCGAAGGCGCCAAGGCCGAGGCCGAGCGCTTCGCCGCGTACATGCGCGACACCCTCGGCATCGCCCTGGCGATGGGCGCCGGCAACGAAGGCAAGGGCGCCATCCGCTTCGTCGTCGATCCCGGTTTCAAGGCGGATTCGCCGGAAGCCTATCGCCTGCACGTCGCGCCCTCGGGCATCGACATCAGCGCCGCCACGCCCGCTGGCCTGTCCCGTGGCGCGGCGACCCTGTGGCAACTGGCCGCCAATCCCGGCGCCGAAGGGCGCATCCCGGCGCTGAGCATCGACGATGCGCCGCGCTTCGCGTGGCGCGGCTTCATGCTCGATTCCGCGCGCCACTTCCAGAGCCTGGACGAGATCAAGAAGCTGCTCGACGCCATGGCGCTGCAGAAGATGAACACCTTCCACTGGCACCTGACCGACGACCAGGGCTGGCGGATCGAGATCAAGCGCTATCCGAAACTCACGGAGGTGGGTGCATGCCGCCTGCCCGCCGGCGACGCCGGCAAGGACCCCGCCACCGGCGAACCGCGCCCCTATTGCGGCTTCTATACCCAGGACCAGGTCCGTGAAGTCGTCGCCTATGCCGCCGCGCGCCACATCATGGTGGTGCCCGAGCTGGACATCCCGGGGCACGCGACCGCGGCCATCGCGGCCTATCCGGAACTGGGCACGATCGACACCCCGCTGGTGCCGTCCAACGAGTGGGGTGTCTTCCCCAACCTGTTCAACACCGAGGAGGACACCATGGTCTTCCTCGAGAACGTGCTGAGCGAGATGATCGGGCTCTTTCCCGGCCCGTACGTGCACATCGGCGGCGACGAGGCTGTCAAGGACCAGTGGGAGGCCTCGGCGCGGGTGCAGCAACACATGCGCGAGGCGGGCGCGAAGGACGAGATGGCCATGCAGGGGCTGATGGTCGAGCGCCTGGAGAAGTTCCTCGCCGCGCACGACAAGCGCCTGATCGGCTGGGACGAGATCCTCGAGGCCGACCTGCCCGACGAAGCGACGGTGATGTCCTGGCGCGGCATCGACGGCGGCATCGAAGCCGCGCGCAAGGGCCACGACGTGGTGATGGCGCCGGTGTCGGACCTCTACATGGACTACCTGCAGACCGATTCGCCGGACGAGCCGCCGGGCCGCCCGGCGACCATCCCGCTGCAGCAGGTCTATGCGTTCGACCCGGTGCCCGGCGCGCTCGACGAAACGCAGCGCAAGCACATCCTCGGCCTGCAGGCGACGATGTTCACCGAGCACACCCGCTTCGACGAGCGCCTCGAGCACAACGTCTTCCCGCGCCTGGCGGCGGTCGCCGAGACGGGGTGGACGCCCGCCGGGGAGAAGGACTGGGCCGATTTCCGCCAGCGCCTGCCCACGCTGCTGCATCGCTACGACCTGCTCGGCATCCGCTACGCGAAGACGCCGTTCCAGGTGCAGGCCGTGGCCGAGGACGACCGCGCCGCCGGCAAGGCGTCGATCCGCCTGTCCAATCCGCTCGAATACGAAGTGCGCTACACCACCGACGGCAGCGAGCCCGGCGCCGCTTCGCCGGTCTACGACGCGCCGCTGGACCTGCAGCTGCCGATCGAACTCAAAGCCGCCGCGTTCTTCGATGGGCGACCGCTGGCGACGCCGCAGGCCTTCCGTTTCGACGCCGACTCCCTGCTCAGCCGCACCGACGAACAACTGGCGGTGTGTCCCGATGCCGGGCGGCTGTTGTTGCGCCTGGAGGACGACGGCCCGGCCGACGGCGAGCGCGCGATCTTCAACGTGACGATCTTCTATCCCTGCTGGCAGTGGAACGGCGCCGACCTGGACGGCATCGCCGCGCTGGACGTCCGCCTGGGGCGCATTCCGTACTATTTCCAGCTGGCCCACGACGAACCGCTCCGCAGCTTCGAGCCGGCCACCGGCGCGCACGGCGAACTGCTCGTCCATGCCGGCGGCTGCGAGGGCGAGCGCCTGGCCGCGGTCCCGCTGCCGGCGGCGCCGGAGGCCGATGGCTTCGTCGACCTGAAGGTGGAGCTGCCGGCCGGAACCCGCGGTCGCCAGGACCTGTGCATTCGCGCCACCGGCGATACGCGTCCGACGATGTGGGTGCTCGATCGCGCGACGCTGGTGCCGCGCGCGCGCTGAGATGCGTGTTTCCTGAACGGGGAATACCCCGCTGGGGCTGGAAAACGCGCTGTTTGCCGCGTCTCCCGTCGCAGTCGGGGTATCCTATAAGGGTTTACAGGGGGCCCCACGATGAAACTACGCTTGCTGATCCTGGCGACGCTGTTCGCCGCGTCTTTCTCCGCCCTGGCGCAAACCCTGCCCAGGCCCGCCGAGTTCTACTTCGACGCCGACAGCCACGCGACCAAGCCGATCGTCGTCGTCAACGAGACCGGTGAAGCCGCGATGGCGCGCTTGTTGGCGACCATCCAGCGCGACCCGCATGCCAATGCCGAAGCGGCCCAGCTGGGCCACATGGCGATGGAGGCCGGCCGCATCGAGGTGGGCCAGGCGCTGTACCAGCGTGCCCTCAGTGGCCTGGGCAGCGGCAACACGCTGTGGCGCGCGGCCAAGTGGAACTATGCCTGGGACCTGTATCGCAGCGGCGACCGCGAGGCCGCGCTGACGCAGTGGGTCGAGCTGGTGACGGCGCGCAACATCACCGGCAGCTGGATGCCGCAGACCCTGGCGATGGCCTTGTGGTCGGTGGACCGCAAGGACGAAGCCGTGCAGTGGTATGCCGCCGCCGTGCGCAGCGAGCCCGACCAGTGGCGCGGCACCTCGCGCTACGACGAGCTGCTGCCCGACTGGCGCGACGACGAGCGCGCGACCCTGGCCGAAGTGCAGGCCGCCTGGCAGGCCAATCCGCCCAGCTGGCCCTGAGCGGCGGCGCCGCCCACATCGACGGACGCAGCACAGGGCCGCCCCCGGGGCGGCCCTGTCTTTTGGCGGATCGGCACGCCTCCGGCCCTCGCGTTAGGATGGGACTTTCCACCAACGCGGCCGCGGGCCGCGCGACAGCCGCCATGCGCCGACTGCTTGCACTCTCTTCCCTGGGCCTCGCGCTGGCGCTGGCCATCCCCGCCGCCAGCGCCGCCGACCGCATCGTCGGCGAGGCCTTCGCCACCCGCAGCGAGGTCTACGCCCCGCACGCGATGGCAGCGACCTCGCATCCCTTGGCGACCCAGGTCGCGCTGGACGTGATGAAAGGCGGTGGCAGCGCGGTCGACGCGGCGATCGCCGCCAATGCCGCGCTCGGCCTGATGGAGCCCACCGGCAACGGCATCGGTGGCGACCTGTTCGCGATCGTCTGGGACCCGAAGACGAAGAAGCTGTACGGTTACAACGGGTCGGGGCGTTCCCCGCGTGGCCTGGACCTGGCGGAATTCCAGCGCCGCGGCCTCACCGAGGTGCCGCCGCATGGTCCCTTGCCGGTCACCGTGCCGGGCACGGTCGATGCCTGGTTCGCGCTGCACGGCCGCTTTGGCCGCCGCCCGATCGCCGAGGACCTCGCGCCCGCGATCCGATACGCCCGCGAGGGCCACCCGGTGCACCAGGTCATCGCCTATTACTGGGGCCGCAGCGTGCCGGTGCTGTCGAAGTGGCCGGGCTTCGCCGAACAGTTCACCGTCGACGGCAAGCGCGGCCCGCGCACCGGCGAGATGTGGCGCAACCCCAACCTGGCCAACACCCTGGAAGCGATCGCGGAGGGCGGTCGCGATGTGTTCTACAAGGGCGACATCGCGCGCCGGATCGACGCCTACTTCAAGGCCAACGATGGCTTCCTGCGCTACGAGGACCTGGCCGCGCACGAGGGCGAGTGGGTCGAGCCGGTCAGCACCCACTACCGCGGCTACGACGTCTGGGAGCTGCCGCCGAACGGGCAGGGCATCGCCGCGTTGCAGATCCTCAATATCCTGGAAGGCTACGACCTCAAGTCCTACGGCTTCGGCAGCCCCGAGCACGTGCACCTGTTCACCGAGGCCAAGAAGCTTGCCTTCGCCGACCGCGCCGCATCCTACGCCGATCCAGCGTTCTACCGCACCCCGGTGGAACGGCTGGTGTCCAAGGACTACGCCGCCGAGCGGCGCGCGCTGATCTCGATGGACCGCGCGATGAAGGCCGCCGAACCGGGCGTGATCCCGCAGCTCAACGAAGGCGACACCATCTACATGACCGTCGCCGACGCCGACGGCATGATGGTCTCGCTGATCCAGTCCAACTACCGCGGCATGGGCAGCGGCATGGCCCCGCCCGGCCTGGGCTTCATCTTCCAGGACCGCGGCGAGCAGTTCGTCCTGAAGCCCGGCCACCCCAACAGCTTCGCGCCGGGCAAGCGCCCGTTCCATACCATCATCCCCGCCTTCGTCACGCGTGACGGAAAGCCGTGGATGTCCTTCGGCGTCATGGGAGGCGCGATGCAACCCCAGGGCCACGCGCAGATCATCATCAACATGGTCGACTTCGGCATGAACCTGCAGGAAGCCGGCGACGCGCCTCGCATCCAGCACGACGGCTCCACCGAACCGGCGGGCCAGGCCGTCGCCATGAGCGACGGCGGCGAGCTCGACCTGGAGACCGGCTACCCCTACGAGACCGTGCGCGCGCTGATGCAGAAGGGCCACAGCGTGCGGTTCGCCCACGGCCCCTACGGCGGCTACCAGGCGATCCAGGTCAACCCGGAGGGTGGCTACATCGGCGCCAGCGAGTCCCGCAAGGACGGCCAGGCGGCCGGCTACTGACGCCGCGCCGCCCCTCCCGCCGAGTCCCCGGGTTCCCTCGATGTCCGCGACGCCATGATCAACGACGCACTCGATCTTCCCGCCTGGCGCAGCGCGCTGCAGCGCGACGGCCGCGTGCAGGTGCCCGACTTCCTGCAGGCCGACGCCGCCGACCGGCTGCGCGAATGCCTGGAGCGCGACGTGCCCTGGACCCTCGCCTTGCGCGACGGCGAAGGTCCGCGCACCCTCGACGCGGCCGCCTACGGCGCGATGGACGAGGCCGCGCGCATGGCGATGTACGCGCGCACGGCGGCGTCGGCGCGCGGGCAGGCGGGCGATGCCGGATATCGCTTCGCCTACGACAGCTACATGATGGTGTCGGCATACCAGCAGGGACGCGATCCGGGCCTGCTGCTGCACCGCCTGCTCGAGGTCTTCAACTCACCCCAGTACATCGCCTTTGCCCAGGCGCTGAGCGGCGATGCGCGGATCCGCCGGGTCAATGCCCAGGCCACGCGCTACCGCCCGGGGCAGTTCCTGCGCCGGCACACCGACATCGACAGCCGCGAAGGCCGCCTGTACGCCTACGTGCTCAATCTGGCCCCGCACTGGGAGGCGGACTGGGGTGGCTTGCTGCAGTTCATCGACGATGCCGGCCAGGTGGTCGACACCTTCCTGCCGCGCGCCAACAGCCTCTCGCTGTTCGCGGTACCGACCGGGCACGCGGTGAGCCTGGTGGCGCCCTGGGCCGGCAATGATCGCCTCGCGATCACCGGCTGGTGGCAGCTTTGAGTCCAGCGCCATGAGCCAGCAGGTGCGCACCTTGCTGCAACGCGCCTGGCAGGCCATACAGGCGGGGCAGTGGCAGGCTGCATGCGATGCCGCCCACGAGGCGACGCGCGCGGATGCGGGCGCCTTCGACGCCTGGCGCATGCTCGGCATCGCCGCGCTGCGGCTCGGGCGCGCGGAGCTGGCCCTGCAGGCCCTGCAGCGCGCGCACGTGCTCAAGCCCGGCGACGCCGGCACCGCGCTGGACCTGGGGGGGCTCTGGCTGGACGCCGGACAGCCCGCGCGGGCCCGGCCCCTGCTCGCCGACGCCGCGGCGGGATTGCCGGGCGATCCCCGCGCGCAGTTCCGCCTGGCCACTGCGGCCTATGCCCAGGGCGACTTCGAGGTCGCCGCGCGTGGCTTCGAGGCCGCGACGCGCCTGCAGCCGGACTGGGTGATGGCCTGGAACAACCTGGCCGCCGCGCACGGCCGTCGCGGCGACTACCCGGCGGCCATCGCGGCAGCGCGCAACGTCCAGGCGCTGGCCCCGGTGGAGGCCACCGGCCACTTCGCGCTGGCGGCCTTGCTGAGCAACCGCTTCGACCGCGATGCGCTGGGCGAGGGCCTGCGCGCGGTCGAGGAGGCCTTGCGCCTGGACCCGGGGATGGCCGACGCGCATCGCATCGCCGCCCTCTTGTTGCGCAAGCTCGACGCCCCGGCGCGCGCCGAGGCCCACGCCCGGCGCGCCCTCGCGCTGGCGCCGGACGATGCCGACAACGTCGATGCCTGTGGCGAGCAACTGCTGCTCAACGACAAGCCGCGCGAGGCGACCGAGGTCTACGCAGCGGCCTTGCAGCGCGGGGTCGACGCCCCGGCGCTGCGCCGCCAGCTCGGCATCGCGCTGCTGCAGGACGGGCGCGCCGGCGACGCCCGCCAGGCGCTGTACGACGCGCTGTCCCGGGCTCCCGACGACCAGCGCACCATTGCCCACCTGGGCGTGGCGACCGCCGACGTGGAGGGCGGCGAGGCGGCGGGCGCGCTGCTCGGCGTGCAGCGGCACGTGCACCGGATCGCATTGCCGACGCCGCCCGGCTTCCCGGACGCGGCCCGGTTCCACGCCGCCCTGGCCGGGGACATCCGCCGGCACAGCCAACAGCGATGGGAGCCCGCCGGCCTCGCCGCGCGCCAGGCGTACCTCAGCGGCGACCTGCTGGCCGACCGCACCGCGGCGATCGTGGCGTTCGAGCAGGCCCTGAGGGCGGCGATCGACGCCTTCATCGCCGGCTGCAAGCCCGACCCCAAGGACGTGTTCCTGCGCAACATTCCCCGCGACTACGTGCTGCATGTGTGGGCCACGCAGGCCGCCGAAGGCGGGCACATCGACACCCACATCCACGAAGCGTCCTGGCTGTCGGGCGCGTACTACGTCGAACTGCCGCCGGCGGTCGCCGGCGACGATGGAACGCACCCCGGCTGGATCGAATTCGGCCGCCCCTACCCGCACCTGGCGCCAGCGGCCGCCGCGCTGCGCCTGGAGCAGCCGCGCGTCGGCGACCTGTTGCTGTTCCCGTCGTACCTGTTCCATCGCACCTTGCCCTACCGTGGCGCGGGCGAACGCATCAGCATCTCCTTCGACCTCGCGGCCGCCTGAGCCGCCGAACGGCGATTTGACCCGGTGAAAGCCGCGGGTGTACACCGGAAGCCCCGGCTGGAGGACCCCGCCATGCGCCGCCCACCCAAGGCTTTCGCATTTGCAGCTGCCGTGCTGGCAATGCTGTCCATCCCACCGCTGGCCGCCCAGCCGGACGCCTCACCGGAGGTGCGCGACGGGTTGGCGCCCCAGTTGCGGGAACTGAGCCTCAACCAGCTCGACCAGGCCGCATCGATGGCGGCCGACCATCCCAACGAACTCTGGCGTGCGCGGGCGCTGCGTTCGCTCAAGCTCGAGCGTCCCGAGCGGGCGGTCGAGCAGTTCCGGACGGCCGCCCGCTACGCCGACAAGTTCTCGCAGCACTCGCTGAGCCTGATGTACTGGCACGGCGTGGGCGTGTCCGCCGATCGCGCCCTGGCCTATGTCTGGAGCGACCTGGCCGCCGAGCGCGGCTACGAGGACCTGCTGCGCGTGCGCGAGAAGATGTGGCTGTCGCTGGACGCGGCCGAACGCCGGCGCGCGCTTGAGATCGGTCCGGCGCTGTACGCCCGCTACGGCGACGACGTGGCGCGGCCGCGGACGGACTGGGCGATCCGACGGGCGCTGGCGGATGCGACCGGCAGCCGCGTCGGCGCGACGGCGGATCGCATCGAGTTCGTCGCACCCACGCAGGGGCGCGCCAGGATGAGCGCCCGCACCGACATTCCGCGGGGCAGCGAATACTATGCCGCCCATCGCTGGTCGCCCGAGCGCTATTGGCAGGCCGAGGACCGCAAGTGGAACGGGCGGGTCATCGTGCTGCCGCTGGAAACCCTCGACGCGCCGGCCGACGTGGGGGCGGACGCTTCCGACGGGCCGGGCTGAGGCCCGGCGCGCGGCGTCGGCCTCAGTCCGCCGGCACCGTCCGTCCGCGCGCCCAGTCGCGCAGCGCGTCCACCTGCTCGGCCATCAGCACCGACAGCGGGCGGGCCTGCTTGATCTCCGCGCGCAGGCTGAAGTCGTTGAGTGCCGCGCCGGTGGCATGCGCCGCGTACAGCGCCGACACGATCGCCTGTTCGATCTCGGCCCCCGAAAAACCCTCGCTGGCCGCGGCCAGGCCGTCGAGGTCGAAGCGGGAGGGATCGAGCGTGCGCTTGCGCAGGTGCAGCGCGAACAGTTGCCGGCGGCTCTCCGCGTCGGGCAGGTCGACGAAGAACACCTCGTCGAAGCGGCCCTTGCGCAGCAGTTCCGGCGGCAGGGCGTCGACCTGGTTGGCGGTCGCGACGATGAATACCCGCGAGTCGCGTTCGGCCATCCAGGTGAGCAGGTGGCCCTGCACGCGGCGCGACACCCCGCCGTCGCTGTCGTCGGCGGAGATGCCCTTCTCGATTTCATCGATCCACAGCACGCAGGGGGCAAGGCGCTCGGCGGCCGCGAGCGCATCGCGCAGGTTGCGCTCGGTCTCGCCGTGGAACTTGTTGTAGAGCGCGCCGATGTCCAGGCGCACCACCGGCACGCCGAACCCGCTGGCGACCGCCTTGGCCAGCATCGACTTGCCGCAGCCCTGCACGCCCAGCAACAGCATGCCCTTGGGCAGGTCCAGCCCGGGCGGGGCCTCGCCGCTGGCGAACACGCCGCGGCGGTGTTCGACCCAGCGCTTCAGGCGGCGTGCGCCGGCGACGTCTTCCATGCGCGCGCTGTCGTATTCGTAATGAAGGTGCCCGCTGCGGCTGAGCAGTTCGAACTTCAGCTTGGCCAGTTCGGGCAGGTCGTCCGGGCCGAGTGCGCCATCGCGGAAGATCAGGTGGCGGGCGATCCGCCGCGCATCCACCGGGTCCAGTCCGGCCAGGTTGCGGACGATCTGCTGCACGGCCTCGCCGTCGACCTGGACGCGCTTGCCGCCGTGCTCGCGCGCGTAGTCCTCGGCCTGCTGGCGCACCAGCTTGAGCAGGGCGTTGGCGTCGGGCAGGCGCGGCCGGTAGCGCACCGCCATCGACTCCAGGTCGGGTGGAAGTTCCACCGCATGGCCCACGAGCACCAGCACGTGCGGCTGGCTGCCCCGGCGGTCGATGATCTCGCGCACCTGTCGCTGGGTCATGGCCGCGCCGAGGAAAGGGTGCGCGTCGAACAACAGGTAGACCCCGCGCTGGCCCGCGGCGCGGATGGTGGCCATGGTGCTGGACATGTCCGGCGCGCCATCGGGCGCGTCCTCGCGGTCGATGTCGATGCGCCGAAGGCCTTCGGTGATCGACCAGCGGTACATCGCGCGCCAGACCTGCATGAGGGCCTGGCGGAAGAGTTCGACCACGCGGGCTTCGTCGCGGGTCTCGATGACGATCAGGGGGGTGTTGGCGCGGATCAGCGCGACCAGGTCTTGCAGTTCGCTCATCAGGCAGGGCTTCCGTGTCGAACGACCATGATAGCCGGCGCGGCGGTCGCGTCGGCTGGCGGAACGTCTACTTGAGCGTAGCCGGGCCGGCGGCGAGGATGGCATGCCCCCACACGGAAGCCGCCGATGGCCTTCGATGCCTTCGCCCTGGTGCTGGCGATGCTCGCGCTGGGCTACGCGTTCCAGCGCTTCAGGGTGCTGCCCGGCGATGCACCGCAGGTGCTGAACCTGGTGATCCTCTATGTCTGCCTGCCGGCGGCCGTGTTGCGCTATGCGCCGCGCCTGGCGCTGGAACCGGCGTTGCTGGGGGTGGTCGCGGTACCCTGGCTGCTGCTGCTGGCGACCGTCGTACTGGTCGGCGCGTGCGCGCGCTGGCTCGGCTTCCGGCGCGACGAACATGCCGTGCTGCTGCTGACCGTCGCCCTCAGCAACACCAGCTACCTGGGGTACCCGCTGGTGAGGGCCCTGGTCGGCGAGGCCGGCCTGCCCTACGCGGTGGTCTACGACCAGTTCGGCGCCTTCGTGATCCTGTCCACCTTCGGCCTGTGGGTGCTGGCGCGCTATGGCGGCGAGCACACCCCCGGCGCGCGCGAGATCGCCGTGCGCATCCTGCGCTTCCCCCCGCTGTGGGCCCTGCTGGTCGGCTTCAGCGTGATGCCCGCCGAACCGCCGCACTGGATCGCCGGCGGCCTGCAGAAACTCTCCGATGCCCTGTTGCCGCTGGCGATGCTGACCATCGGCCTGTCCGTGCGCTTGGCCCTGCCGCGCGACGAGCTGCGTCCGCTGGCGGTGGGCCTGCTGCTGAAGCTGGCGCTCATGCCCCTGCTGGCGCTCGCCCTGCTGCCGCTGCTGGGCCTGCAGGGCGTCATGGCGCAGGCGACCCTGCTGGAGGCGGCGATGCCGTCGATGGTCACCGCCGGCGCCCTGGCCATCGCCCAGGGCCTGGCGCCGCGACTGGCCGCGGCCATGGTCGGCTACGGCGTACTGTTGTCGATGGCGACGCTGCCGCTTTGGGCGATGCTGGCGCGATCGCTGTTTGCCTGAGCGTTCGCCTTGCTACGCCGTGGACTGGATCACGAGGGGATGACGGCATGGATGGGTTGCACTCGCGCGCGCTCGCCTGGCTCACGGCAGGCGTCGCGGCGGTCATGCTGGCCGCGTGCGGCGAGGCCGATCGCTCGCCGGATGCGGTGGCGGGCGCTGCCGGCGATGTCGCGGTCGTGCCGGCGGATGCGGCGCCCGCGCCGGCGACGTCCACGGGCCGCCCTGCCCCTGTTGCCTACCCTTCGCCGGATGGAACCTCGGCTGCCATGCAGCAGTGGTACGCCGACTACGACGCCGCGATCCTGTCCCACCTGCGCGCCCTCGCGGCACGGGGCGACCCCTACGCCCACCTGGCGCTCGCGATGATGCTCCCGCTTCCGGATGCGCCGGACCAGACCGAGGCGCTGGAGCGGGCGCGGATGGCCGCCCTGCGGGAGGCGGCGCGGCTTGCGCCGGACGATCCGCTGCTGGCCTGGATGGAGCTGCAGTTCTGCATGGCCGGGGACGCGGCATGCGACCGCGACGCGGCCCTGGCGCGCCTGCAGGCGATCGCGCCGGACAATGCGGCGCACTGGTTGCCTTCGCTCGCCGACGCCTGGGAACAGGGCGATGCGGCGGCAACCGACCGTTATCTCGGGCTTGCGGCGGCGGCGGATCACGTGGACTTCCATTACGGCGACGTCCTCGCCATGTTGACCGAAGCCACCCGGGACGCGCCTATACCGCCGCTGGATGCCCGGACCCGCGCCCAGATCGGCCGGGAGTTGGGCCTCGGCAGGCCCGCGACCGACGCGGAACTGGCCGCTATTTCCGTATCCGCCCGCGCCGCGGCATATGGGCTGCCGCCGTTCAACGCGGTCATGGCCACGTGCCGCCCGGACCCCGTCCGCCCGATGACGGCGACGCGCTCGGGCAATTGCCGCCGCCTGATGTCCCGGCTCGCCGTCGGGTCCTCCCTTTACGAGCGAGCGCTGGGACTGGCGGGCATGGTCCGTCTGACGCAGGGAAGGCCGGAAGGCGCCGAATGGCGTGAACAGCTCCGCCGCTTCCTGTGGATCCAGCAACAGTATCCCCAGGACGCGCTCACGATCCCCGGCTATTGGGAGGCCCATGTCTACCAAGGCGAGATGGTCGCCCTCGAGGCCCTTCTTCGACGACAGGGGCGCCTGGAGCCGCCCGACGACTGGCTGCCGGCCAATCCGCGCCAGCGCGAGCGGGTCCTGACCGGAGGTGAGCCCCCGGGGGCGTGATCCCGGGCGCGTCGTCACGCGTTGTCGATGGCCGGGCCCGCGCCGGCGGTGTAGGCTGCGGATTCCGTCCGGAGGGAGCGCGCATGAAAACCGTGCTGGTCGCCAGTTCCAAAGGGGGGGTCGGCAAGACCACCATTGCCACCCACCTGGCCGCGCACGCGGCCCTCGAAGGCCTGAACACCGTCCTGCTTGACGTCGACCCGCAACGTTCCTCGACCCGTTGGGCCGAGCGCCGTGCCGCCGCCGACAGCGCCGTCCTGCCGCTGGACGGGACCAAGCGCAAGAGCTGGCGCAAGCAGCTGCCCGACGACACCCAGCGCCTGGTGATCGACGCGCCGGCCGGGGCGATGGGCGATTCGCTGGAGCACCTGCTCGACATCGCCGACCATGTGGTCGTGCCGGTGCAGCCGTCGACCCTGGACCTGGAAGCGACGGTCCCGTTCCTCGAGTCGCTGGCCCAGCACACCCGGGTGCGCAAGGGCGAGCTGGGCGTGGGCCTGGTCGCCAACAAGCTGCGCCCGTGGACCAACACCTCGCAACAGACCGTGGAACTGCTCAAGCACTGGCCCTACCCGCTGGTGGCCGAGCTGCGCGACAGCCAGGCCTACGTGTTGCTGACCGGCCTGGGCAAGAGCCTGTTCGACTACCACTCGGCCAAGGTGCGCGAACACCAGGACGACTGGACCTCCCTGCTGCGGTGGCTGAAGCGTTGAGGCCGGTCCCCGGCGTTGGCGCCCGCCCGGCGCCGTCCCATCCACCCATCGGGGCCCGTCCATGCGTGAACTGATCCTGCTTCGCCACGCCCACGCCGAACCCGCCGTGGTGGGGCGCGCCGACCTCGACCGGCCGCTGTCGGCCGAGGGCCTGGCCGAGGCCGAGGCGGCCGGGCGCTGGCTGGCCGAACAACGGCTGATCCCGGACTGCGTGTTGTGCTCGCCCTCGCGGCGGACCCGGGAGACGCTCGAGGCGGTGCTGTCGGTGATCGGCTACGTCGACCAGCGCATCGAGCCCTCCATCTACGAGGCCACGCCCGGCACCCTGATCGCGCTGGCCGACACCCATGCCGACGTCGGCCGGCTCATGCTGGTGGGCCACAATCCGGGCTTCGAGCGCCTGTCGGCCCTGTTGCACAGCGGCCAGACGAGCGAGTACCGCGGCATGCCACCGGCTGGCCTCGCGGTACTGACGGTGCCTCCTGAAGCGGCGCTGGAGCCGGGCATCGCCCAGCTCAGCGCCTTCTGGTGGCCCTGACCGGAGCCCCGGGCGCTTGATGCAGCCATGCGGTGGCAGGGGGCCCTCGGCATGAAACGGGCAGACGGGGGTACCTGGCGGGCCTGGTGTTGCGCGGGCATGGCGATCGCCCTGCTGGTCGGCGCGCCGCCCGGGAGGGCGCAGCAGTCGGTAGGGCGCTTCGACGAGGCCCACACGCGCTTCGGCGTGGAACTGCTCACGCGCTGGGGCCAGCGGGTCAAGGGCGACTTCCCGCGCTACGACGGCAAGATCGTCGCGCTCGACGACACGCGCCGGCAGGTCCGCGTGCGCCTGCTGGCCTCGGCCGTGCGCATCGGCGACTCCGAGCGATACACGCAGATGGCGCGTGGCGACAGCTTTTTCGACGCCGTGCACTTTCCCTACGTGGAGTTCCTCTCCGATCCGATCGACATCCGCCTGGTGGAAACCGGCGGTCCACTGCGCGGTCGGCTTACCATACGCGACGTGACACGCATCGAGACCTTCCATCTGTTGCCCGCGACCTGCAGCCGGCCCGCGCGCGATTGCGACGTGGTCGCCCACGGCCAGGTCGATCGCTATGCCTATGGCCTGGATGCCTGGCGCCTGGCGCTGGACAAGGACGTGCGCTTCACCATGCGCGTGCGGCTGGCCCCGGACGAACAGCCGTGAGGTGGGCGTGGTGATGGCGTATCCCGCGCCGGGAGGCGGATCCTGCTGGCGGCGACGGGCACGGGTCGTGCTGCTGCTGGGCCTGGTCCTGCTGCTGCCCGCCTGTGCCGGCCTGTCCAATTCGCAACGCGTGCGCGCACAGGCCGTCGCCGTGGAGGCGCAGTCGACCGAATCCACCTGTGAAACATCCGGCCACTGCGCCACCGCCTCGCCGCTGCGGCGCCTTGCGTCGGAGGCATTCGCCTCCTCCACGCCCGACGCGCCGCGGCATTACGCCATCCTCCTGGATCGTGGCGACAATGCATTGCTGGCACGCCTGGACCTGCTGCGCAGCGCGACCACCTCGATCGACGTGCAGACCTACATCTTCGACGAGGACGACGCCGGGCTGTTGTTCCTGCAGGAATTGCTGGCCGCGGCGCGGCGCGGCGTGCGCGTGCGCCTGCTGATCGACCAGCTCGCGGCGATGCGCAACGTCGACACCCTGGCCGCGATGGCCGCCGCCCACGTCAACCTCGAGGTCCGCCTCTACAACGCGGTGATGGACAAGGGACGGCTCAGCTATCCCGAATACGTCATCGCCGCCGCTTGCTGCTGGAACGACCTCAACCAGCGCATGCACACCAAGCTGCTGCTCGTCGACGGCGCCGTGGGGATTTCCGGGGGGCGCAACTACCAGAACGACTATTACGACTGGGGCGAGAACTACAATTTCCGCGATCGCGACGTGCTCGTGGCGGGCCCTGCCGCGCGGGTGATGCGGACCGATTTCGAGCTGTTCTGGAACGATCACCGCAGCGCGCCCGTGGCGCAGCTCGACGACGTGGGTCGTCGCCTCCTGGACCGCGGCGCGCCGCCGCTGCCGGTCCCGGTCTACGACCGGCCCGAACGCGTGGAAGCGATGCGCGCTCTGGCCGCGGACCCGGCTGTCGTGCAGGAACGGGTGGCGCGCCGGGCCTTCCGGGTCGGCGAGGTGCGCTACCTGTCCGACACCCCGGAGAAACACAGTGGCCTGGTCGGGGCCGGCACCAGCCGCTCCCTGCGCGAACTCATCGAGTCGGCACGGGACGAGGTGCTCCTGCAGACCCCCTACCTGGTCCTGTCGCCGGCCGCGCAGGACATGTTCCGCCAGATGCACGAGCGGCCCGATGCCCCGCGCATCGTGGTGTCGACCAACAGCCTCGCCGCGACCGATGCCTTCATCGTCTACGCGCTGTCGCACAAGTACAAGCGCCGCTACCTGCGCGAGTTCGGCTTCCACATCTACGAGTACAAGCCGTTCCCCAAGGATGCCCCGATCGATGTCGGCGGCGAGGGTGGGGCGGTGGCCGGTGCCGACGCGCCGCCCGCCGCTGGCGTGACACGCGACGACCTGGCACGCGTCGGCACCGCGGGGGCGGACGCCGCGGACGAGGTGCATCGCGACCTGCGCCAGCGCTACGACCGGCGCAGCGTGGTCGGCCGGGCGCAGTACCAGCGCGCGCTGTCGCGTGAGTACCGGGCCCTGCGCTTCGCGTCGCAGTCGGCCAACGCGCCGGTGCCGCTGGAACGGGAAGGGCCACGCGTCGGCCTGCATGCCAAGTCGCTGGTGATCGACGGCCGGATCGGCGTGGTCGGGACCCATAACTTCGATCCCCGCGGCGACCACTACAACACCGAAGCGGCGGTCGTCATCGAGGACGAAGCCTTCGCGCGGGCACTGGGCGACAGCATTCGCCGAGACATCGCGCCCGCCAACTCCTGGACCATCGCGCGGCGCGACAAGCCGCCGGTCTTCTCGGGCCTGGATTATTCGCTGGGCAAGACCTTCGAATACCTGCCGGTCTTCGACCTGTGGCCGTGGCGATACGCCACCAGTTACGAGTTCGTGCCCGGCCCGGCCTGCCCGCACCCGCTGCCGCAGGACGACCCGGGCTTCCGTGCCTGCTACCAGCCGGTGGGCGACTTCCCCGAAGTCGACCTGGGCCTGAAGGGCCTCACTACGCGGATCTTCACCGCCTTCGGCGCCGGACTGGCGCCGATCCTGTAGCCGGACGTCCGGAACCGCCCCTTCCCGGGGACACCCCTGCCGTCAGTCATGGCAACCCCCGCGCCTCCCGGCCCATCCCATGAGGGGTGGCTGGCCGCGCGTGCGCCTGGCGACCCCGGACGCCCGGGGAGCCCCGTAAAACCGAGTGTGTCTTCCGATGGGTGACTTTCGGCACATGGGCAAACCGTCTAGGTGTTATACTTTACCAGCACACCGATTCACTACACCGCTTCGGAACCCCCCACCAGACGCTCCCCCGCACACCAACCCAAAGGAAACCGACATGAACGCCATCCTCAACAGCCAGCTCCTCAACCGCCGTCGCGACGACCGCCGCGCCGCCAACGACGATTCCAACCCGGTCCGCCGCCCCTACCGCGAACGCGATTTCGGCGTCGGCTACGGCAAGAGCAGCGGTTACGCCGCTGACCGCCGCTACACCACCCGTACCTTCACCCCCCTGTACCGCTGTGCGTGAAGTGGTGCCGGTGACCCGGCCCTCCCGACAGGCCCTCCCCCACCCGGCCCCGTTTTCCCCTGCCGATCGGCGCGCCTCCCTCCCCATCTCTCATGGGCGCGCCGGTCGGTGTTCTTGTCCCGCTGTCGGCACGACGTGCCAGGCGGTATCGTGAGGCGATGACTGCCTCACACGAACCCGCCCCCGAGTCCCCGTTCCGCCGCGACGTCAGCCTCGACGCCCTCAACGCGCTCTCGCGCAATACCGCGATGGAGCCCCTGGGCATCGTCTTCACCGAAATCGGCCACGACTACCTGCGTGGCACCATGCCGGTCGACGCGCGTACCCACCAGCCCTACGGCCTGCTGCACGGCGGCGCGTCGGTGCTCCTGGCCGAGACGCTCGGCTCCAGCGCCGGCGGCCTGTGCGTGCCGGAGGGCAAGGGCGTGGTCGGCATCGAGATCAACGCCAACCACGTGCGCGGCGTCCGCGAGGGGCTTGTCACCGGCACCGCGCGCCCCCTGCACGTGGGCGGCAGCACCCAGGTGTGGGAGATCCGCATCGAGGACGAATCAGGCCGCCTGGTCTGCGTCTCGCGCCTCACCCTGGCCGTCGTCGGGCGTCGCTGAGGCCGCTGTCAGCCCAGTGCGTCGACCAGGCGCGCCGCGATCCAGCGCTCGGCAAAGCCATCGAGGCGGGCGCTCTCCAGGAAGCCGCAGTGGCCGCCCCAGGGGGATATCTCCAGGCTCGAGGCGGGCGGCAAGCGCAGTGCGCGGAAGCCTTCGACCGGGATCACCGGATCGTCCTCGGCCATGAGGATGCTTGCCGGCACCTCCAGGGCGGCCAGCCGGTCGCCGGCGACCGAATACCCGTCGAAATAGTTCTCCAGGCTGCCGAAGTCGGTGTGCCGCTCGATCATCCACTGGGTCAGCGGGCGCATGCGCAGGCCCAGCACGCGGTTGTCGAAGGCGTGCTGTTCGGGGAACAGCTCGCGCTTGCGCGCCAGCGAGTTGCGCCACTTCTTCTCGAAATACCACAGGTACAGCGGCAGGCCGGCCTCCATGGCGTCCATGGTCCGGGCCGGGTCGAGCACCGGACAGACCGCCGCCACGTGGGCCAGCGGCAGGCCCGCGGCCGGTGCGCGAAGCGCGAGGCGAAGAGCGAAGTTGCCGCCCAGCGAGTAGCCCGCCACCGCCATCGGCCGGCGCCCGAAGCGGCGCGATACGTCCAGCGCGGCATGCACGACCTCGTCGATGCGGTTGGAGTGGAACAGGCCTTCGTTGAGGTGGTGGGTGCCGCCGTGGTCGCGGAAGTTGAGCCGGAACACCTCGAAGCCCGCTCGCAACAGGCTCGCGGCGGTCAGGCGCATGTAGCTCGAGTCGACGCTGCCCTCCCAGCCGTGGAGCAGCAGGGCCAGGCCGCGCGGTTCGGTGCCCGGCATCACGCTGTGCAGGCCGTGCAGGCGAACGCCATTGCCGCCGTCGATGATGTGGCCGGTGGTTTCCGCCTCGCAGGCCGCCAGGCTGCGCTCGCCATGGCGCCGCCGCAACGGGCTGCTGCCCAGCACCGACTGCACGTGTGGGCTGCGCAGGAAGCGCGGCGGGCGGTAGTCCCCGGCGGTCAGCCGGTGGACGGGGGCGGTGGGCGTGGATGCCGGTTGGGCCATGGCTCAACCCGCCATCGCGTCGACGATGCGCTGCCGCGCCAGTTCGGCGATGCGGCGGCGCCCGGACTCCGCCGCCGGCGGGATCGCCTCCAGGAAATGCACCTCGGCCACCCGCGGCGGATCGCCGAGCAGGCGCAGGAAGTTCTGCACGAAGTTTTCGCCAGGTCCGAACGCGACGTCGGCCTGCGCGGCGCCGCGCGTGCCGTAGCGCAGCGCGACCGGCTGCACCGGCACGCCGGCCTCGACCGCGGCCAGGAAGATGCGCGCATGGAAAGGTCCGACTTCGCGGCCATCGCGGGTCCGGCCTTCCGGGAACACGCCCACCGAGTGCCCGCTGCGCAGGCGCGCCAGCATCTCGTGGAGCACGCCGCCCATCGATTCGCTGCTGCCGCGCGCGTGGAAGATCGACTCACCGCGGATCGCGAGCCAGCCCACCAGCGGCCAATGCGCGATCTCGCGCTTGGCGACGAAGCCCATCATGCGCTGGCTGTGCAGGGTCGAGATGTCGATCCAGCTGACGTGGTTGGCCACGAACAGCGCCGCGCCCGGCAGCGGTGTGCCGGTCTGGCGTACGCGGAACCCGAAGATGCGCATCAGCCCGCCCTGCCAGGCACGGATCACCCGGTAATCGAAACGTTCCCCGTGCACGCGCAGGCGCCGGGTCGGACGCAGGGTCAGCAGCAGCACCAGCGGCAGCCCGACCAGCAGGTGCGCCAGCAGCAGCGGAACGCGGTAACCATAGCGGAGGACACGCAGCGGCCACGCCGAACGCGCGCCGGCGCCGATCGGTGGGGGGGGCGCAGTCATGCGCGAATCATACCGAAGCAGGGCGCGGTCACGGCAACGAAGGCGTGGGCAGGGTGCCGATGGCACGGGAAGCGCGGACGCCCGCCCGCTACAATGGTGGTTTGCCGCTGACGTCCCGACCCTCATGTACGAACCGATCATCGAAGCCCTGCGCCGAGGCGCCGCCGCCGAGGCCCTGGCCGCCGCCCGGACCCTGGTCGAAGACCAGCCCCAGGACGCCACGGCACACCGCCTGCTGGCGGCCGCGCTGCGCCAGGGCGGTGACCGCGATGCGGCCCTGGCCGCCCTCGACCAGGCGATCGCCCTGGCGCCCGAAGACGCGCAGCTCCACCTCGAGCGCGCCGGCCTGATGCTGGACGGACGCCAGCTCGACGCCGCGCAGGCGGACCTGGCGAAGGCCGTCGGCCTGGATCCCAACCAGTTCCCGGCCTACATCCTGCAGGCCCAGCTCGCGCTGGGCCGGGGCGACCTGGAGCAGGCCGAGAGCCTCGTCCGCACCGCCGCGCGCATCGCGCCGGAGCATCCCCAGGTCGCGGCCGTCGAGGGGACGCTCGCCCTGCGCCGGGGCGATGCCGATCGCGCGCTGTCGATCCTCAGCCGCGCCAGCGAGAAGGCCCCTGACGAGCCGATCGTGCAACATGCGTTGGCCTTCGCTTATGCCGCCAAGGGCCATTTCGCCTTCGCCGAACAGGCCTTCCGGCGCCTGTTCGAGTCGCGACCCACCGACACGATGCGGGCCATGATCGCCGATCTCGTGCGTCGCCAGGGCCGTCCCGGAGAAGCCGCCGACGAACTGCGGCCGCTGCTCGAGCGCGGCGACGCCTCGCCGGCGCTGAAGCGACTGGCCGGCGAGTTCGAGCTCGACGCGGGCCGCCACGAGGCGGCGGCCGCCCTGTTGAAGGAGGTCGTGCTCGCACAGCCCGGCGACCGTCGTGCCGTCGCCAGCCTCACCGACGCCTGGCGCCAGTCCGGCCGCGACGAAGAGGCCCGCGACACCCTGGAAACCCTGCTCGCCACGCATCCCACCCAGCCCGACCTGTGGTTCGCCCGCCTGCTGTTCGAGGAATTCGCAGGCCCCGGCGCCGTGGCGATCGTCGAGCGATGGATGCAGGCCATGCCCGACTACATCCCCGCGCTCGAGGCGCGGGCGACGATCCACCAGCAACAGGGCGAGCTGGACCAGGCCGATGCGATCGCGCTGCGGATCACCGAGCTGCAGCCCGGGCACTCGTCGGCGGAGATTCGGGTGATCGACGGGCTCATGCGCACCGATCCCGACGGCGCGGTGAACCGCGTGGAGAGCCTGCTGGCACGGGCCAAGGACGAGAACGTCCGGAAGATGCTGCGACAGCTCCTCGGTCGCACTTTCGACGCCGCCGGCCAGCCCGACGCCGCGGCCGCCACATGGGCCGAGCTGCATGCCGAAGCGGTGCCGCAGCGCCTGCCGTTGCCGCCGCAGAGCGACCGCATCCCGGCCTGGCCGCCCATGGGCGCGCGGGCCGAACAGGCGCCGGGGATGGCATTCCTGTGGGGTGCGCCCGGCTCATTGGTCGAACGCGTCGCGCTGACCCTCGACCAGGGCCGCCTGCCCCTGCTGGCCGACCGCCTCGGCGCCAAGCCACCGAGCGACCCGACCCAGCGTTACGGCACCACCCAGGCGCTGCTCAACGGCGAACTCGATCCTTCGTTCCTGGTCAGCCAATGGCGCGCCACCCTTGCATCGCGAGGCATCCGGGACGGCCGCGTCATCGACTGGTTGCTGTGGTGGGACAACGCGCTGCTGCTGGCGCTGCGACCGCACCTGCCCGACGCGAGGCTGATCTTCGTGTTGCGCGATCCGCGCGACATGCTGGTGGACTGGCTGGCCTTCGGCGCGCCGGTGCCCTTCGCCCTGGCGTCGCCCGAGGAAGCAGCGACGTGGATGGCGCGTCCGCTGGCGCAGGTCGCAGAGCTGCACGAGCAGGACCTCTTCCGCCACAGCCTGCTTCGGATGGACGACATCGCCAACGACGGCGCGGCAATCGCGACTGCGCTGGGCGAGATCCTGGGCACGGAGGTGCGTGCGCTGGCCACGGGCTCCCAGGGGCCGGACCGCTTCCCGGCCGGACATTGGCGCCAGTACGCCGAGGCCCTTGGCGATGCCTTCGCGATCCTGGAACCGGTGGCGGTGCGCCTGGGCTATCCCGCCAGCTGACCGCGTGGCCCGCATCGCGTCGGCGGCGCTCGCGGCGCGATGACGCCGCGTGCGGCAGGATCGCGGTTTCGACCGTAGCGCCGCGGCACGCCCCGCGGCTCCCGTCCACTGGAGGCAATGCATGAAGATCCGCAGCGACAGTTTCGAGAATGGAAAGCCGATCCCGGCGGAGTTCGCCGCCGGCCAGCGCGAGGGCGATGGCGTGGGTTTCGCGCCCAACCGCAACCCGCACTTGGCCTGGAACGACGTGCCGGAGGGCACCCGTTCCCTGGCCTTGCTGTGCATCGACACCGATGCCCCGACGGTTCCCGGCATGGCCGGCAAGCCCGGTGTCGAGATTCCCGTCGACCAGCCGCGCGCGGACTTCGTCCACTGGGCCATGGTGGACCTGCCGCCCGGCCTCGACGCGATCGCCGCCGGCAGTTGCAGCGATGGCGTGGTCGCGCGCGGCAAATCGGATCCGCACGGGCCGGACGGTGCCCGCCAGGGCCTGAACGACTACACCGGCTGGTTCGCCGGCGACGCCGACCTGGAGGGTCGCTGGCACGGTTACGACGGCCCCTTCCCGCCGCCCAATGACCTGCGCGTGCACCGCTACTTCTTCCGCCTGTTCGCACTCGACGTGGCACGCCTGTCGGTGTCCGATGGCTTCACCGCCGCCGACGTCTTCGCCGCCATGCATGGCCATGTCCTGGCCGAAGCGTCGATCCACGGCACCTACACGCTGAACCCGACCGTCGAGGCCTGAGGCGCCGCGTCCCGTCGGCGTGCGTCAGCCGCCGGCGGGCAGCCACAGCAGCAACGCGGCGCCCAGTGCGATGCGGTACGCCGCGAAGACGGTGTAGCGGTGCTGCTTGATGTAGCCCAGCAACCAGCGCACCACCACGAAGCCCGTCGCGGCCGCGGCGACGAAGGCCAGCCCCAGTTCGCCCCAGGCCTCGGGCTGCGCGCCGCCATCCATCAGGTGTTCGAGCAGTGCATAGCCGCTGGCCGCGAACATGGTCGGGATGCCGACCAGGAACACGAATTCGGTCGCCGCCGAGCGTTGCCCGGTGCCGGCCAGCATTGCCATGAAGATCGCCGCCGCCGAGCGCGAAGTGCCGGGAAAGACGCCCGCGACCACCTGCGCCAGTCCCACCAGGATCGCCACCGTCCAGGTGATCTCGCTGCTCGGCGCCCGGCGCTCGGCCAGGCGCTCGGCCACCAGCATCCAGATGCCGCCCAGGATCAGGGCCGTCGCCACCGGCGAGACCGTTTCGGGCAACTCCCAGCCGGCCAGCCGCACCGGCAGGCCAACAAGGGCCGTGACCAGGAAGGCGACCGCGATGCGGGCCAGGTAGCGCCGGTTCGCCGGATCGGCCAGGCCGGTCGCCAGCGACCACAGCCGTTGCCGGAACACCAGCGTGATCGCGATGATCGCGCCGGCCTGGATGACGATGTTGAACAGGTCCGAGCGCGGGCCGAGCCAGTGCTGGGCGATCAGCAGGTGGCCGGTGCTGGAGATCGGCAGGAACTCGGTCAGTCCTTCGAGGATGCCCAGCAGGAGGGCGGACAGCAGGTCGGACACGGCGGCGTGGCTGGGCATTCAACGGGCTCCCGGGCAGGGCCGCTAGCATAGGCGAGCGCGGCTGCCGACGTCATCGCCGCGGCGCGCGTGCGTGAAAACGTATGCAGGACGAAGCCGGGCGCGCGAGCGTTTAGGCTTGCGATTCACACAGGAGTGACTGGATGAGCGCTGCCCCGGACCCGACCCCACGAGACCGCGACGCGGACTGGATCCTCGTCGCCGACGTGGGCGGCACCAATGCCCGCTTCGCCCTGGTCGACGGTCGCCGCGCGCCTCCGGTGCTGGAGCAGCCCCGCGCGTTGCGCAACGCCGATTACGCCAGCCTCCAGCATGCGGCGGAGCACTATCTGGAACTCACCGGCGTCCGACCGCGTCGCGCGGCGATCGCCGTGGCGTCACCCGTCGGCCAGGACGAGATCCGCCTGACCAACCGCGCCTGGTCGTTCAATCGCTCCGGCTTGCGCGACGGCCTGGGCCTGGAGGTACTCGCCCTGGTCAACGACTTCGGTGCGGTGGCACGCGCCGTGCCCGCGCTGGGCAACGATGACCGCGTGCACCTGCATGGCCCGGTCGAGGCGCTGGGGCAGGGGCCGGTCAGTGTCCTGGGGCCGGGCACCGGGCTGGGCGTGGGACTGCTGGTGGGATCGGCGACCACGGGCTGGCAGGTGGTGGAGACCGAAGGCGGGCACGGCAGCTTCGCGCCGCTCGACGACGAGGAGGAGGCGATCGCCCGCTGGCTGGTGGCGCGTTACGGTCGTGCGTCCAACGAGCGCCTGTTGTGCGGCGAGGGCCTGACCTGCATCGACGCGGTGCTGCGCGGCGAGCCGTCCGGCCGCGAAGCACTGCTGCGAAAGCCCGCGGACGTCGTTGCGCTCGCGCTGGATGGGCACGACGCCGAAGCCCGGCGCGCGCTGGCCCGCTTCTGCGCCGTGCTGGGCAGCGTGGCCGGTGACATCGCGCTCGTGCAGGGCGCGCGCTGCGTGACCATCGCCGGTGGCATGGTGCCGCGCTTCCTGCCGTTCCTGCGTGCGAGCGCGTTCCGCGAACGCTTCCTCGACAAGGGGCGGTTCTCGGTCTACCTGGAAGCACTGGCGATCCAGGTCGTGACCCACCCGTATCCGGGCCTGCTCGGCGCGGCGATGTCGATGCGCGACCCCAACCGGGGCTGAGCCGCATCCTGGCCCGCTACGCGCATCGGTCAAGCGCGTAGCCCGGGCAAGGCCGAAGGCCGCAGCCGGCATGGACCCGGTGGCCCCTGCGATTGCCGGGTGCGGTCGTGCATCGATGGGTTTCGCCTTCGGCTCTACCCATCCTACGGCGCTGCAACCGCGTAGCCCGGATAGGGCCTAAGGCCGAAGCCGATACGGCCGCGATCCACGAGTCGTCAGCCCAGCGGACGCTGGGATCCAGCCTCTGGTTTTTCCGCGCAAGCTGTCGTGGGGGCTGCCCCGAAGCCCGTGCAGGCGCACGGCGCGCCCCTGGGAACCCACGTTCCCTCGAGCGGTGGTCGCACGAACGCTCCCATCCAGCCCCCGCATCGCGCCCGATCCTCGACGGCCCGCCATGAAAAACCCCGCCGGCAGGCCGGCGGGGCGGGATCGGAATCCAAGGGAAGGGGTATCAGAACTTCACGTTGAGGCCGACCAGGTACGTGCGGCCCCACTCGATGTATTCCAGCGGGCGGTCCTTGCTGCCGGCGTAGGTCTGGTAGGGCGAGTTGGTCAGGTTCTGCGCCTGCAGCAGCAGGCTCAGGCCGCCCAGGCTGCTGCTTTCCGGGAAGGTGTAGCTGACCTGGGCGTCGATGATGTCCTCGCCGACCACGTAGCGCAGGGTCCGGTTGCCGGCGAAGTTGCCGATCTCGCCGATGAAGTCCGAACGCTTGCGCTGGCTGACGCGAGCCTCGAAGCCGCTGCGTTCGAAGTACGCGGTGAGGTTGTACACCTCGTCAGACAGCCCGGGCAGGCTGATCGGGCCGCTGCCGACGCTGCTGGCGCTTTCCGGGTCGAGGATCTCGATGTCGCTGTCGTTGAAGCTGGCGCTGGCGATGACGCCGAAGCCGCGCAGCGGCTCCCACAGCAGGTCCAGCGGCAGCGACGCGGTCAGTTCCAGGCCCTGCAGGGTGCCGCCCTGGCCGTTGAACGGCGCGGTGAAATTGCCGGTGGTCTGCACCGGCGGCGAGCCCGGCGGCGGCACGTAGTCGGCGACCAGCGCAGTGAAATCGTAGTCGTCGCGGGTCTGGGTGTAGATGTAGCTGCGCAGGTCCTTGTAGAAGTAGGCCGCCGCCACGTAGGCACGGTTGCCGAAGTACTTCTCGTAGGAAATGTCGAGCGCATTGGCCTTCCACGGATCCAGCTGTGGGTTGCCGCCGCTGGCGCCGGGGCGACCGGTGGAGGTGTCGACGCCGAATTCCAGCGACGCCCGCATCTGGTCGACGCGCGCGCGTGCCAGCTGGCGCGCCAGGGCGAAGCGCACGGTCTGCTCGTGCGGGAGTTCGAAGGCCAGGTTCAGGCTCGGCAGCACGTCGGTGTAGGTCTTGCCGTCCTCGAAGGGACGCACGTTGCTGCCGGCGGGCTGGGTGCCGTCCCAGTAGTTCGCGCTCGAGGACTGGTCGGTGTGCTGGACCTGCACGCCGATGTTGCCGCGCACCGGCACCGAGCCCCACTGGGTATTGATGTCGGCCTGCACGTAGCCGGTGGTGATCTGCTCGTTCACCGTCCACGCCTTGGACACCAGGTAGGACGCGTCGGAGTTCGGCGCGAAGGTCATGTAGCGCGCCACGGCGCCGGGCACGTTCCACGACGGGATGAAGCCCACGCCCGCGAAGCCCAGGTCGACCAGTCCGTACTGCAGGTCGGCGCCGATCGTGGTGTCGCCCTGAGGGCCGAGGTTGATGTTGCCCTCGGGCTGGGTCTTGCTCTTCTCGCGGTCGGCATGGTTCACGCCGAACTCGATGTCGGACAGCCAGCCCAGCATCTCGGGCGCGGGCAGCAGGGCCGACACGCGGTAGCCGCGCAACTCGTCCTCGACCTGGGGCACCTTGCCGTAGCCGGAGCCGTAGATGGTGTTGGTCAGGAAAAGCGTGTCCGGATTGGAATAATCCAGGCCCGGCACCAGCTGCGAGAAATCGCTGTTCGAGTAGTCCAGCTGCAGGGTGTCGAGCTGCGGCATCGGCGCCAGCTGGGTGTTGTTCTCCAGGTTGATCTCGTCGCGGGTGGCCTTGGAGTAGCTGATGTCGGCGACGATCTGCGCCATGCCGACGTTGAACTCGTTGTTCCAACCGAACGCGTCGATCTCGTCCTCGCGCTTGTTGTACATGCCGCGCACGAGAGGGTACAGGCCGCTCGCGGTGCCGCCGGTGAAGGTCCCGTTGCCGTTCACCTCCGGATTGGTGATCTGCAGGCCCGGCGCATAGCCGCCGTTGTAGTTGCCCAGGTTGACCTCGAACTGGTTGGCCGTGTCGACCTGCTCGGCTTCGGAGTGGAACAGGTCCAGCGTGCTGTTCCAGGCATTGGATGGGCGGTACTGCAGGGTGGCCATCACGCCGTCGCGCTCGGTGCGGCCGGTGCGGCGCAGCGCCTTGATGCCGTCGGAATACCACGTGCCCCCGGCCACGCCGGGACGCCAGCCGTCGCCCAGTTGCTGCCAGGGCTCGTACAGGCCGACCTGGTTTTCCTGGATCGGCGTCTCGGTGTGCGAATAGCCGATCGACAGGCCCAGCGTGTTGTCCAGGAACTGGCCGATGTAGCTAGCGTTGATGCGGTTGCCGTCCTCGTCCGCGTTCGCGGCCGAGCCCAGCGAATTGCGCTGCAGGCGACCGCCGGCGGCGATCACCGTCTCGCTGTAGCTGAGCGGGCGCACGGTGCGCATGTCGATCGTGCCCGACAGGCCCTGGCCGACGAGCGATGCGTCGGGCGTCTTGTAGACGGTCACGCCATTGAACAGCTCGGAGGGATACTGGTCGAACTCGACGCTGCGGTTGTCGCCCGTGCTCACCATCTCACGCCCGTTCAGCAGGGTCGTGGCGAAGTCCGGCGACAGGCCGCGGACGCTGATCACCTGCGCGCGGCCGGCGACGCGCTGTGCGCTCAGGCCCGGCAGGCGGGCGAGGGATTCGGCGATGCTGATGTCGGGCAGCTTGCCGATGTCCTCGGCGGAGATCGCCTCGACGATCGAGGTCGACTCGCGCTTGGTCGAGATCGCGCTCTCGATCGCGGCGCGGATGCCGGTGACCACCACGCTGTCGAGCGTGGTCGCGTCTTCGTTCCCGTCGGGGGTCCCGGTCTCGTCGGTTTCGCTGGCAGGCTCGGCCACGGACTGTGCCTGGACGCCCGCGGCCATCAGCAGCGTCGCTGAAGCCAGCGCCACGCTGAGTAGATTACGCCTGAGTTGCAACATGCTTCCCCTCCACACGGTTGGTAGTGGTTGCCGGTGGGGTGAACACCGGGCGACTGTCGCGCCCTTGTTCCGGCAGACCTCGATTTCACGCCTTCCCCGCGACGCACCGAACGGCGTCGCCATCGTGGCGTGGGGCGATAGTAGACGCGGGTGCAACTGCACAAACGATCCTGCAAACGTATTCACCGCGGCTGCAGACGTATGCAGCGGATCGGCGGACGAAACACCGTGGAATAGTGATGTCCGACGAACGGCGAGCCGGCGCACGGTCGGCCGCCGTGGATGCAGCGAGGGAGGCGGGATGGCGCGAACAAGCGGAGGCGCGGCGGCGGGCCGGCGGGATCGGTGCGTGCCGGGCGGGACCGGGGCCCTGCGGCGAGTCGCCGGTGTACTGGGCGCCATCGCGCTGCTGCAGGCGGGGGCGGCGATGTCCTCCGGTGTCGTCGGGCCGGTGGCTGAGGACGCCGGCCTGCACGTGCCATCGCCCGACTGGCGCGACCAGGTCATCTACTTCGCGATGATCGACCGCTTCGACGACGGCGACCGCGGCAACAACGACCAGGGCGCCGGCGAGTACGACCCGGGCGACGGCACCCGCTACAGCGGCGGCGACCTACGCGGGCTCGCCCGACGCCTGGACTACATGCAGCAACTGGGCGCGACCGCGCTATGGATCACGCCGCCGGTCGCGAACCAGTGGCTGAACCCGTCGCGCAGCTTCAGCGGCTACCACGGCTACTGGGCCAGCGACTTCAGCGCCGTGGATGCGCACTACGGCCGACTGGACGACTACCGCGCCCTGGCGCGCGCGCTGCATGGCCGCGGCATGTACCTGGTGCAGGACGTGGTGGTGAACCATGTCGGCGACTTCCTCGCCTGCGAACCGCCGGCGCCGAGCAAACCCGGTGAGAACTGCCGCGTGCGTCGCGATCCGACCGGCCATGCCGCACCCGTGCAGCCGCCGTTCGACCGCAACGATCCGCGCGATCGTGCGCAGCGCGATGCCGGCATCTACCACTGGACCCCGGCGATCGCGGACTACACCGATCGTCGCCAGGAGCTCGAGCATCAGCTGGCCGGGCTGGACGACCTCGACACGGAAAACCCGCTGGTCCGGCGCGCCTTGCGCAAGGCGTACGGGGACTGGATCCGCGACGTCGGCGTGGATGCCTTTCGCGTCGACACCGCCTTCCACGTGCCGGCCGACTTCTTCAGCGATTTCATGCAGGCCACCGATCCTGGCGCTCCCGGCATGGCCGCGGTCGCCGCCGCGACCGGACGCAAGGACTTCCTGGCATTCGGCGAGGGATTCGGCGTCGATGCCCCCTACGACGACACCCGTGCACGCAAGCTGGACGCCTACATGCGCACGCCCCGCGGCCTGCCGTCGATGATCAACTTCCCGCTGTACGGCGACCTGGGCGACGTTTTCGCGCGCGGGGGGCCGACGGCACAGCTGGGGCACCGCATCCGCGCGATGATGGCCCTGCACGCGGACCCCTGGCGGATGCCGACCTTCGTGGACAACCACGACGTCGATCGCTTCCTCGCCGGCGGCAGCGAAGCGGGGCTGAAGCAGGCGTTGCTGGCGATGCTGGCCCTGCCCGGCATCCCGGTCATCTACTACGGCACCGAGCAGGGGTTCATGGAACAGCGGCCGGCGATGTTCGCCACCGGCTTCGGCAGCGGCGGGCGCGACCACTTCGATACCGGCGCGCCGCTCTACCGCTACCTCCAGCGAGCGATTGCGCTGCGTCGGGGCGACACCCTGTTCTCGCGCGGCACGCCGACGGTGCTGGCCGACAATCCGGCGCGCTCGGGTGCGATCGCCTGGCGCATCGACGGCGAAGGCGGCCGCCACGCGCTCGTCGCGTTCAACAGCGCCGATACGCCCATGCTGCTGGACCGGGTGGCCACCGGACTGCCTGCCGGGACGCCGTTGCGCGGCGCTTTCGCGATCGAGGGCACGCCACGCGACCTCGTGGTCGGCGCCGATGGCACGATCAGCCTGGTGCTGCCCGCGCACGGCGGGGAAGTGTGGCGAGCGGGCCCGGTGCCCACCCCCGCCGAGGCGCGGGCGATGTTACCGCGCGGCGAGGCACCCTTGCCGCGCCTGCGGCTGGACCCGATGCCCGGGGTGATCGCGGACAGCGAGCATCTCGTGAGCGGGCGCGCAGCGGCCCTCGCCCGCATCCAACTGATCGTCGACGGCGACCTCGGCCATGCGCAGGTCATTCAAGTCGGCACCGATGGGCGCTGGCAGGCGCGGTTGCGTACCGATGGCATGATCGATCCCGATCGCGTCCACCGGCTGCTCGCCCGCGATCCGGTCACCGGGGCCACCAGCGATCCTGCAACGTTCCGTGTCGCACTCGACTGGCAGCCGCTGGCCGACCGCGACGACCCGGTCGGCGACGACACCGGCCCCAACGGACGCTACCGCTACCCGAGCGATCCCGGCTGGCGCGAGCGCCATCCGGCCGACATCCACCGGGTCCGTGCCTGGCGTGCGGGCGGCGCGTTGCGGCTGGAGATCGGCATGGCCGGCATCAGCCAGGCCTGGCATCCGGCCAACGGCTTCGACCATGTCGCGTTCACCGCCTACCTGTCGCTGCCCGGCCGCGACGACGGCACCGCGGTGATGCCGCAGCAGGCCGCGCGGCTGCCCGGCGACCGGCGTTGGCAGTACCGTTGGCGCGCGCATGGCTGGTCGAACCTGCTGACCCGCGCGGAAGGCGCCGACGCCCAACACGAGGGCGAGACCGTCACCCCGGGTCCGTCGCTGCACGCGGACGCGGCGGCGGGCACCTTGACGGTGACCTTCCCGGCGAACGCCTTTGATGGCATCGACAGCCTGGAGGGCGCCATGGTGTACCTCACCACCTGGGACTACGACGGCGGCTATCGGGCCCTCGCGCCGGAAGCGGGTCCCGTCGAGTTCGGCGGCGGCGCGCCCGAGGACCCGCGCGTCATGGACGCCATCGACGTGGTGCTGGACCGCGACGCGTCGCGTTGACGCGTCGTGGTGACCGTGCCTACTGGCCGGTGCCGCCTCCCGGCGGCATGCCGGCGGCCCCCGGCACGCGAAAGTAGTCGGTGCGGCGGCGCTCGCCTTCGACGATCTCGCAGCCCATCAACCCGAAGATCCGCGGGCCCATGAAGATCAGCCGTGCGTTGCCGTACCCGTCCACGCAGCCAGCGTGGCAGTCGTCCCCGTGTCCGGGCCGCGCCCGTGGCCCTTGCCGTGCGCTTGCCAATCCCCCGAAGCCTGTCGCGTGCGGAGCAAGCGGCCACGCCGCCATCACAGGCTCCGTCAGCTTCCGGCGGGCTCCACCGTGATGCTCAAGCCGAGCTCCCCGGCCGACAGCGCCATCGGCTTTCCGATGCCCGTGGTCACCGACGTCGAGACCGACCCCTTGTGGGTATCGACCTTCGCGGCGACATCCAGTTCTCCTTCCTCGGGCGAGGTGACCGTCACCCGGAGCCGGTAGCCGGACTCCCCGTTGATGCTGACCTGGCCCGGCACGCCATCCCTGACGACCAGCGTGGGCGTGTCGACCACCGTGTCCGCGTGCCTGATCTCGGCGGTGACCTTGTAGGTTTCGGCGGCGAGGCCGGGGATCGCGAAAGCGCCGATCGCGGCGAGAAGCAAAGCCTGCTTGTACATCCTGTGCATGGAACCCTCCGTTTGACGTGGGTGTCGCGTTCCAGGCGATGGCGCGAAACAACGCCGGCCCGGATCGATTGTCGGCCACGCACGCGACGTCTTCAAGCGCCGACCCAGCCTGTGCGCCTCTGGTGTCCTCGCCCTGCGGCGCCTGGGAACTCCTTGGCGTGGTGCCGAGCCACGTCGACCGGAAGGGACGTACGGGCGCGGCGCCGGGCTACCGCGCGGCCTTCGCGCATTTCCGGGTAAGCGCATCGATTTCCCGGAAGAGCAGTGGATCCTCCGACTTGAAGTTGAAGCAGGACTTGCCCTGCATCCTCTTCCGGAGTTGATCGCTTGCGCCCTCGAGGAGGCTTCGTAAGCTTCCCCGTCAAGCAGACACTTCAGAAGTAGAACCTCCGGCGACTTGTTGGCGGTACTCGGCGGGCGTCAGATCGCCTAGCGAGTCATG
>NZ_VICE01000070.1 GCF_006546775.1 Marilutibacter aestuarii | reverse complement strand
GCGTCACGGGGTCAGGCCGCGCGCGGCTTGGCGCAATCGCCTGCCGCGCCGTGGTCGTGGGTGTCGGTATCGATGATGTCGGCGTGCACGGTTCCCCCCGGTGTGTGCGCTTGTTCGATGATCGGCATGGGCCGCAGGCCCAATCGTTCGAACAATGCCATATCCCGCTCGGTATCGGGGTTACCGGTCGTCAGCAGTTTCTCGCCGTAGAAGATGGAATTGGCCCCGGCGAGGAAGCACAGGGCCTGCAACTCGTCGTTCATCTGCTCGCGCCCGGCCGACAGGCGGACCATGGAGCGGGGCATCATGATCCGGGCCGCGGCGATCGTTCGCACGAACTCGAAGGGGTCCAGTTCGACCGTGCCGGCCAGTGGCGTGCCCTCCACCTGGACCAGGCGGTTGATCGGCACCGAGTCCGGGTGGGCCGGCAGATTGGCCAGCGTCTGCAGCAGGCCGGCGCGCTGCTCGCGCGATTCGCCCATGCCGACGATGCCGCCGCAGCAGGTCTTCATGCCGGCGTCGCGGACGTGGCCCAGGGTATCGAGCCGGTCCTGGAACTCGCGCGTGTGGATGATCTCGTTGTAGAACTCCGGCGCGGTGTCCAGGTTGTGGTTGTAGTAGTCCAGGCCGGCCTCGCGCAGCGCACCGGCCTGCTCGCCCGACAGCATGCCCAGCGTGGCGCAGGTCTCCAGTCCGAGGGACTTCACCTCGCGGATCATCGCCGCGACCTTGGGGATGTCGCGGTCCTTGGGCGAGCGCCAGGCCGCGCCCATGCAGAAGCGGCTGGCCCCGGCCGCCTTGGCCTGGCGTGCCTTCTCGACCACCGCCTCGGTGCTCATCAGCTTGGTCGCGTCCACGCCGGTGTGGTAACGCGCGGCCTGCGGGCAGTAGCCGCAGTCCTCCGGGCAGCCGCCGGTCTTGACCGACAGCAGGGTGCTGACCTGCACTTCGGCGGGGTCGAAATGCGCCCGGTGGACCGAGGCCGCGCGATGCATCAGCTCGGGCAGGGGCAGGTCGAACAGCGCGCGTACTTCGGCGCGGCTCCAGTCGTGGCGGGGCGGCAGGGCCTCGGCGGGCGTTTCTCTGACAGCAGGCATCGGACTTTTCTGACAGACAGCGGATATCGGGAAGCGCAGTCTGGAAAGCATGTCCATCCCTGTCAACCAGAATCCGGCGCCGTGGGTTTACAGCGCGTGGGGGCGCTTGCTGGCACGCACCTGGCGGATGGGCCGGCGCGAGCGGTGCCTGGTCTGTGCAGGCCCGGCGCCGGTCGCGGCGGGCGGGCTCCACGGCCTGTGCCCGGATTGCGCGGGGGCCATGCCCTGGAGTCGCCATGCCTGCCCGGGCTGCGCCCTGCCGTTGCCGGACGGCGAGGCAGGCGTGGCCTGTGGCCAATGCCAGCGACAGCCGCCGCCCCTCCACGCCTGCCACGCCAGCTTCGTCTACGGGTTCCCCCTCGACCGCCTGCTGCCCGGGGCGAAGTTCCATGGCGACCTGGCCGCGAGTCGCGCACTGGGCGAGTGGATGGCCGCGCGGATGTGGCGCCACCTGCCGGACGATGCCTGGCCACAGGCGCTGGTCCCCGTGCCCCTGCACCGGACGCGCCTGCGCCAGCGCGGCTACGACCAGGCCCTGGAGCTGGCCCGCCCGCTGGCCCGCCGCCTGCGTCTGCCCCTTCGCGACGACCTGCTCACCCGCGTGCGCGATACCGCGCCGCAGTCGCGGCTCGACGCGGCCGAACGGCGCCGCAACCTGCGCCACGCCTTCGCGGTGCGCGACGACGTGCGCGTGCCCGGCCACGTCGTGCTGGTCGACGACGTCATGACCACGGGCACCACCCTGCACGCCGCGGCGCGGGCGCTGCGCCGCGCCGGCGTGGGTCGGGTCGACGCCTGGGTCTGTGCGCGGGTGCCCTGAACGGGGCGTTGACATGAACGTGACCTGTCTGGGCACAGACTCCCGGGGTCGGCGCCGTCGTAGCGCCCGGGCCCAGGAGCTGCGCATGTACGGTGACAACGACCCCGAGGCGTCCACGGCGTCTTCCGCGGGGCTCCTGCAGCAACTGGGCAGGAGCTGGTGGCTGTTCGTGGTGTACGGCGTCGTGGCGATCGTGTTCGGCATCCTCGCCATGATGAAACCCGCGGCGGCGGTGGTCGCGCTCACCTGGCTCTTCGGCCTCATGGCGCTGGTGGAGGGCATCCTCGCCGCGGTCGCCCTGGTCCGGGGCGGCGAGGGCGTGTCGAGGGGCTGGCAGGCCCTGTACGCGCTGGCCTCGCTGGCGGTGGGCGTGCTGACCCTGGTCAATCCGCTGGCGACCGCGGGGGTCCTCGTGTTCTTCCTGGCGGCCTGGCTGGTCGTGGGCGGGATCTACCGCATCGTCTTCGCCATCCGCGTGCGCAAGGCCGTCCGCAGCGAATGGATGCTGGCGTTGAGCGGCCTGCTGGCGATCGTCCTGGGCGCGCTGTTCGCCATGAACCCGCTCGCGGGCATCGCCGTGACCGGCATCTGGATCGGCATCGGCGCACTGCTCCATGGCGCGCTGCAACTGTTCGCGGGCTTCAAGCTGCGCCGCTTCGCGCCCGCCTGAAGTCGTCGCGTCCGCGCGTCCGGCCCCCGCGCCGGCCGCGCGCCTGGCGTGTTCCGGCGCGGGGCGTTGAGCAGGGGAAGCACGATGCAGTATGGATCCAAGCCCGGAGTGCCCCGGTGGGTGGCGCGGTCGCTGCGCACGGCGGCGTGCGCGCTGATGATGCTGATGGCCGGCATGGGTCCGGCGCTCGCGGCGCTGCCCTCGCAGCCGGGTGGAACGCCCGACGCCCCGCCCGAGTCGCCGTCCGCGGCGGTCGATGCCACCGCCTCGTACTTCAACCGCGACATCATCACGTATCGCGCCGCGTTCCTGGGCATCCCGCCGCAGCAACGCGCGCTCAACACCGAAGCGAGCATCGAGCGCGCCGTCAGCCTGCCCGGCACCGCGGTGATCGGCAGCCACGAAATCCCGCAGGGCGTGGTGATCACCTTGTCCGACATCGCGGTACTCGTGCTCACACCCGACGACCTCGACCCGGTCGGCGGCGAGACCCTCGAGCAGGCCCGCGAGGCGGTCGTGGGCCGGCTGGGCGAGGCGGTGCGCGCGGCGGAGAGCGAGCTCGAGCCGCGTTACCTGCTGCGGGGCCTGCTGTATTCCCTGCTGGCCACGGCGCTGCTGGTAGCCGCGCTGTGGGGCTATCGCTGGCTGGTGATCCGCTGGCATGCCTGGCTGGAGAAGCTGATCCAGAAGCGCCTGGCCGCCACCCACGCCGAGGCCGGGCGCCAGCTGATCCGCGGCATGGCCACGGCGCTGCGGTGGATCGTGAGGATCGCCGAGTGGGTGCTGGTGCTGGTGCTGCTGGAGGAATGGCTGCGCTACGTCCTGGGCCAGTTCGCCTACACCCGCCCGTGGGCCGACGCGATGACCGGCTGGATCCTCCTGAAACTCAAGGCGTGGGGCGGCGCGCTGCTCGGCGCGCTCCCCGGACTGCTGACGGTGGTGGTCATCTTCCTGCTGACCCGCGCGATCACCCGCACCCTGAGCCTGATGCTCAAGGGCGTGGAGCGGGGGCGCTACAGTCTGCTGGGGATCGACGCGCAGCTCGCCGAGCCCACCCGCAAGCTGATGATCGCGGTGATCTGGCTGTTCGCGCTGGCGATGGCCTACCCCTACCTCCCGGGCGCGCAGACCGACGCGTTCAAGGGCCTGAGCGTGCTGGTGGGCCTGATGGTGTCGCTGGGGGCGTCGAGCATCATCGGCCAGGCCGCGGGCGGCTTCACCCTGTTGTACTCGCGCACCATGCAGCCCGGCGACTTCGTGAAGATCGACGATACCGAAGGCATGGTCGTGCAGATCGGCCTGTTCACCACGCGCCTGCGCACGTTCACCGGCGTGGAGGTCAGCTTCCCGAACACGGTCGTGCTCAATGGGCGCCTGGAGAACTACTCGCGGCATCCCGAAGGCCCCGGCCTGTGGATGGACACCGGGCTGACGATCGGCTACGACACGCCCTGGCGACAGGTGCAGCGCCTGTTGCTGCAGGCGGCCCGCGAGACCGATGGCGTGCAGGCAGCGCCAGAGCCGTTCGTCCTGCAGACCGCGTTGAGCGACTTCTACGTGGAGTACACCCTGCGCACGCGCATCGAAGACCCCATGCGCCGCAATGCGATCCGCACCGACCTGCTCGGGCGCATCCAGGACGCCTTCAACACCGCCGGCGTGCAGATCATGTCGCCCAACTACCGGGCCGACAGCGAAGAACCCAAACTGGTCGCGCGCGAGTTCTGGGAGGGCCTGCCCGTCCCCGGCGCGAGCGGCCCGGCAACAGGCGGTGCGGACGGCCGCGAGCGCGGCGACTGAGCCGCACCGCGCGGGGTCAGGCGCCCCCCG
>NZ_VICE01000069.1 GCF_006546775.1 Marilutibacter aestuarii | reverse complement strand
CGACACGGCTCCAATGGAGGCGTCTCTCCGGTAGAGTTCGAACGGCAAGCGGGACTTTCAGGCTCGTAGGTGTCTATGAAACCCGGGGCGATTCAGGCGGCGAACTCGTCGTTCATGGCGATCGAGGGATGAGTCTCGGATTGACCCTTTCCCTGGATGATCTCCGATGTGACCGAGGGCCCGGCTGCATGCGCTGGCCACGACCACCAGAAGCATCGCAGATACGACAATCGAGTGTGGAGAGCGAATCGGCGTGGCGTTCTCTGTTCGTGCCCAAGGGGTGGGCCGCGCGTCAACCAGGCGTCCTGTCTGGGTCAACGACCGTACTTCAACCGCCACGCTTGGAGGAATCCATCCGCATCCGGTTCACGGCACCGGCTTCGGCTCCGGGAACCTCCACGTTCCATCCAGGACCTCCTGTCGCGGCAGGTACAGGCGCACCGTGTAGTTCCATCCCGCCGTGGTCGGGATGCAGTTCGCGACCTGGCCGTCGCATCCGCCGAACTGGATGCGCATGGTACCGTCGGCCTGCTTCTTCCCGGTGAGGCTGTTGACGGAATAGGCGTCGTACGGGTTCTTCTCGAAGTAGCCGTCGGCGTTGTAGACGCTGATCGACCAGAAGGCGTCGACCGGCACCTCCCCGACCTCGAGTACGTAGACGGTCTCGCCGTCGTTCCTGGCGGGCGTGATGTTGAGGTAGCTCGCATCCTTGTCGGGGTTGCCGCCCCAGCCGGTCGCCGTGCCGACCAGGTGTCGCACCGGATCGACCTGCGCCTTCGTACCGAAGGAATGCTTGAAGTCCGGCAATGTCGTGCCCAGCACCAGCAGGGCATCGCGCACCTTCTTCTGGCTGACCGGATCCCAAGCCGGCAGCTCCAGCGTGCCCGGCGCCTGCTGTTCGAGGGTGATCGCGTCCTGCAGCCGGTGCACCTCCTCGAGGTCGGCCGGGTCGTTGGGATCGACCAGCGTACGGATCGCCGCCACCACGTAGCGGGTGCCGGCCTTGTCGCGGGTCACGGTGTGCGGGCCGGCGCCGTACTCGGTCCAGGCGTAGTGGTCCTGGTTGACGAACATCAGCGACTGGAAGCGCGTGCCGGCATCCGGGAGCACCACCGTCGCCGGCCCCGCATCCAGGTCGAACACCGCCGAGCTGTACAAGGTATCGCGGTTGAGGCGGATGACCGTCTGGTTGTCGATCGAGGCCGGCTCGCGCCGGTGCGAGATCCTGCCGAGCCCTCCGGCCTCCTTCGCCGTCACCGCCAGATAGGTGTCGGACTCGGCGCGGATGAAATTGTCCACGGTGACCGGCAAGGCGCCCGGCGCCGGTGCGTCGGGGGCCGAGGCGGTGGCGTCGGGCGCCGATGCTTTGGTTTCGGCGGTGGGCGCGGGCGATGGCCCGCTGGCCTCGGCGTCGGGCGCATCGGTGCGCTGGCATCCCGCCGTGACCAACGCGAGCGCAAGGGCAAGCGACACCATTCGAACAGGGAAAGCAACAGTGGCGTCAGCCGTCATTGCGGTTCTCCGGTGAGGGATTCGATCCGCTGCAGCGGCGGCGCCTTCCAGCGCCCGTCCAGTACTTCAGCCTTGGGCCAGTAGATGCGCATGACCACGAAGAACGGGCCTTCGGGCGCGGGGAGCCAGTTGGCTTCACGGCCATCGCCCGGCGATTCATGCTGCAGGTACAACGTGAGGCCGCCATCGGCGTCCTTCCGGAGCGAAGGCAGCATCGACGCATTGACCAGGTAGCGGTCGAGCGGGTTTGCGCTGAGCAGGCTGGACGGCAGCTCGTACATCGTGACCGACCAGAAGGCATTGACGGGTGGAAGCTGCCCAGGCTCGAACCGCATCACGTAGCGGTGAGCCGAAGCATCCAAAGCGGCCCCCGCGGCATCGGTGAAGTAGGCCGGGTACACGGCCTCTTCCTTTGAGTTCCCGTAAATGCCGAGGACAGCACTGGCCATGCGACGAAGGTAGTTGTTCTGCAGGAATTCGCGCGAACCGAAGCCATCTGCGCTGCTCTCCTCACCCGTGTCCACCTTCGCCGCCTTGTAATCCGCGAATGTCTTCCATGCATCGGCCATGCCGGCCTCGATCGCCTCGCGCTGCCCGGGAGGCAGCGCATCCGCGTCGAAGGGTTTCCCGGCACCTATGCCGATCCTGCCGAAGCGCTCCATCAAGGCGGTCTCACTGGGATGGGTCGGGCTGAACTGCAGGAGAAAGTTGAGGATGCGGAAGAAGTCCGGCGAGGTCTTCTGTGCATCGGGCGCCAGCGGCCGGATGAACTCGATGGGCGGCGCAGCGGACGGCGCCGGCGTGCCCAGGAAACCCGACAGGGGTTGCGCCTTGTAGCCTGCCTGGATCTTCCTGACGGCTTCGATGTCGTCGGCGTCGAACAGCTGCGTGCGGAACAGCACGAACACCAGCTCGGTCTCCGAGCGGATCACCTGTTTGATCCTCTCTGGCGTCTCGCCCTTCCAGCCCGGGCCCGCCAGCAGGAAATTGCCGGCCTCGTTGCCGGTGGCGCGCGAGCCGACATAGGCGAAGTTGTGCGTATACATGTCGATGAACTGCGCCGAGTAGTAGCGCCCCTCCTCGACCGCCGGCACCGAGATCACAAGGGGCTCGGCGCGCAGGTCGGCGCCCAGCTGCGAATACGGCGTGTCCGAGTTTGGCGTCTGGATCGCCTTGTCGTCCGGCGTATAGACGCGCGCGGTGTTATGGATCTCGTTCCATGCGCCCTTGTACTCCGGATCGGCGGGATCGGCGAAGTACGAATACTGGATCCGGTAACTGTCGACCATCGGAAAGCCGTAGATATAGGCCTCCTGGGCGATCGCGCGCACTTCATCGTGCGAAGGCCCCTCGCCCGCGGGTGCCGCCTCGCCAAGGGCCGCGTTCTCCGGCGCCGGTGTGCCGCAGCCCGACACCGCCCCGGCCGCGACGAGAATCAACCCGAGGAGCCACCAGCCACGGACCGGATTCGCGGGCAATTGCCGCACGGTGTCCATTGCTCCCTCGCTCATCCAGCGCAAGCCCAGAGCAAAACCCGCGCCGTGCGAAGGGGGCGTGAAGGGGCAAGCGCGCGCATGAAGGAACGCGAGGCCGCCCTTTACCACAGCGACGCGACAGAGACGCCGATGGTGCGGGGTCAATCGAAGTTATTGAGCGCCTAGCGGGGAGACGAAGGTGTCGCAGCACCCCTTGAGCGAAGCGATTCGTACAGCTGGCCCGGCCCCAGCAGGATGTCCCGCAAGCCATCACGCACGCGCTCGGATCCGAGCGCCTGGCTGCTCATGGTCGTATGCGCATCAAGCGCGTCCATGATGGCGTGCAGCAGCGCGTCCCGCAGGTCGGGTGAATTGGCGAACTGCTCCTTGCTGTTGCTGCTGGCCTGCTGGACCAGGGTGTCGTTCTCCAGCAGCTTTCCCTTCAGCACGCCGTTGACGTACAGCAACTGGTCGTCGTCGGTCAGCTGGCCGTCGAACAACCCGTTCACCTTCTCGATGATCTCGGCCAGATACGCCTGTTGCTTCTCCTGGACGTGCCCGCTGCCGACGGCATCCATTGGCGCCAGCGGGTAACTGCCCTCCGCCGACAGGCTCGGGTTCTGGATCGCGCCCTTGCGCAGGGTGTGATGGGTCAGCACAACCTTGGACAGGTCGACCTCATCGCGCTCACGCCCGAACTCAAGCAGCGGAATCAGGCGCTTGTAGAAGATGAAGCGCTTCTCGATGGCCGTGTTCCCGTAGTCGAACATCTGCGACAGGAAGGCATACAGACGGTTGAAGGACCCCATGTCGTTGCGGAACAGCAGCAAGGAATCCAGCGCGTCCTTTGCCGCCTTCTCATCGGACGCATGGTTCGCCGCCTCGGCCACCAGGCGTGCCTGCTGGGCCGCCTTGTAGCGCTTCAACAGCCGATCGGCGACCGGAGCGATGGCGGCACTCAGCTGCGCCTGCGTTCCCGCAGGATCGGTTTCGACCCGGCCCACCCGCTCGACCTCGAAGTCGTCGTAGTGGCCACTCGCATCCAGCTTGGAACGCAGGTCGAACACCAGGTTGGGGTCCGTCGTCGCCTCAAGCTCCGCGGTCTCGTAGTAGGTCCTGAACGCCTTCAGCACCTCGGCCGGATCGTTCACGAAGTCCAGCACGTAGGTCGTGTCCTTGCCCGGGTGTGCGCGGTTCAAGCGGGACAGCGTCTGGACCGCCTGGATGCCGCCCAGCTTCTTGTCCACGTACATGCCGCACAGCAGCGGCTGATCGAACCCGGTCTGGAACTTGTTGGCGACCAGCAGCAGGTGGAACTCTGGCTGCGCGAACGCATCGCGGATGTCGCGCCCCTTCAGCCCGGGGTTGAGCAGCGCGCTCGACTCGGTCACGGGATCGGGATAGCTGTCCGGATCGTTGACCTCACCGGAGAATGCCACCAGCACCCCCAGCGGGTAGTTCTGCCGCTCGATATAGCCGCGGATGGCCTTCTGCCAGCGCACGGCCTCCTTGCGCGAGCCCACCACCACCATGGCCTTGGCTCGCCCGTCGAGCAGCGGCTGCACGTTCTCGCGGTAGTGCTCGACGACGATCTGCACCTTCGAGGCGATGTTGTACGGGTGCAACCGGACCCAGCGCATGATCCCCTTCATCGCCGCCGAGCGCTCGACCTGCGAATGGTCGATCTCTGCGCCCTCGTGGGCCAGCTTGAACGCCAGGTCGTAGGGCGTGTAGTTGCGCAGTACGTCGAGGATGAAACCCTCTTCGATCGCCTGCCGCATCGAATAGACATGGAAGGGCTCGGGCTTTCCGTCCGCACCCGGCCGACCGAACAGTTCCAGGGTCTTGGCCTTGGGCGTTGCGGTGAACGCAACGTAGGTCAGGCCGCTTTCAGCCCCGGCCCGCGCCGCCATGCCGGCGGCCAGCAGGGCCTCGGTATCGACTTCGCCCCCGTCCTGCAGCTCCGCCCACTCCTGTGCGCTCAGCAACTGCTTGAGCTTGGCTGCGGCTTCCCCGGTCTGCGAACTGTGTGCCTCGTCGGCGATCACCGCGAAGCGCTTGCCCTCGGTCGCAGCCAGTTCCTGCACCGCCTGCAGAGCAAACGGAAAGGTCTGGATGGTGCAAACGATGATCTTCTTGCCGGCCTTCAGCGCCTCGCTCAGCTGGGCACTCTTGCTGCCGTGCTCGCTCGTGATCGTCTCGACCACGCCGGTGGTGCGCTCGAAGTCGAAGATCGCCTCCTGCAACTGGGCGTCCAGCACGTTGCGATCGGACACCACCAGCACGCTGTCGAACAGCTTCCGGTTGGCATCGCCATGCAGGTCGGCCAGGAAATGCGCGCTCCAGGCGATCGAGTTGGTCTTGCCCGAACCCGCCGAGTGCTGGACCAGGTAGCGCTGGCCCGGGCCGTTCGCCCGCACGTCAGCCACCAGCGACCGGGTGGCATCAAGCTGGTGGTAGCGCGGGAAGATCACCGACTTCAGCTGCTTCTTCTCGTCGCGCTTGCCGATCAGGTAGCGGTGCAGGATGTCCAGCCAGCTGTCGCGCTGCCACACGTCTTCCCACAGGTAGGACGTGGCAAAGCCGTTCGGATTCGGCGCGTTGCCGGCCCCACCGTCGTTCCCACGGTTGAACGGCAGGAAGAACGTGTCCTTGCCGGCCAGCCGCGTGGTCATCATCACCTCGGCCTGGCTGACCGCGAAGTGCACCAGTGCGCCGCCCGGGAACGCCAGCAGCGGCTCGCGCTGTCCGCCCTTGGGCTGTGGATTGCGGTCGAACCGGTACTGGTCCACCGCGTCACCCACGCTCTGGGTGAAGTCCGACTTCAGCTCTGCCGTCGCGACCGCGATCCCGTTGACGAACAACACCAGGTCCACCGCGTCCTTCGGCTGGTTGGGTGAGTGGCGGACCTGCCGCACCACCCGCAACCGGTTGGCCTCGTAGTGCTGCTGCGTCACCGGATTGATCGAGAATGCAGGCTTGAACTGCACCAGGCTCAGCGGTGCCTTCAGCCCCACCATCTCCACGCCGCGCCGCAACACATCCAGCGTGCCGCGCTCGTCCAGGTTCTTGCGGATGCGCTCCGCCAGCCGCGTGTCCAGCTGCGCGCCGTGGGTCTTGAGCAGAGCCTTCCAGGCCTCCGGCTGGGTCGCCTCCAGCCAGGCTTTCAGGTCCGGCAGGTACAGGGCATTGGCGCGGTCATAGCCGGTGGCATCGCCTTCGGCATACAGCCAACCGTGGGCGGCCAGGTGCGCGCAGATCTCGCGCTCGAAGTGGTGTTCCTGGTGCAGGTTCATGCGTCCCCCATGAGCGCAGGGTGCGAATTGCGCAGCCAGTGCTCGGTGTGGCCCAGCAGCTTCGCCGCCTCATCCAGGCACGAGGCCAGGACGGCGTCGGACACCGGGTCGCCTTCGTAGTCGGTGACATTGCGTTGCCGGCGCAGGGCGTCCAGCACGATCACGTCGTCCCTGGACACGCCCATCGTGAGCGCGAGGCACTGGATCGCCGTCTGGTGGTGGCCGGGCTGGCTGGTCGAAGTGCGGTACCCGTTGGCCCACAGACCCAGCATCGCGCACTGCATGATGCACTTGTAGGCCGCATCGAAGCGGTTGTCGGCGCTGATCTCGGCCACGCCGGCGTCGGCCAGGTTGCGCCGGGCCGATTCCAGCAGCTTCCGGACCGCGACAGGTTCAGCCACGTGCGCCTGAAGGCGCTTGATCCCCAACAAGTTCTGCAATGTCATCCTTGCTCCCCTTCACGAACAGCTTCGGCTTGCCCAGCAGCTCCCGCGCGAACGGCTCGTCCGCCTGCAGGCGTTTCCGGAACTCCGCCATCGAGTACAGCACGGGATTGACCTCCCGCCCCAGCGCCTCCTGCACCGGGTGGATCGTCCGCACGAGGTCGGCGAATCCGACATCCCCCAGCACCAGCAGGTCGATGTCGCTGCCAGCGGTTTCGGCACCGCGCGCCACCGAGCCGAAGACCCAGGCCAGTCCGACCTGCCCGCCCAGCGCCGCCAGGGCATCCCGCAGCACCGGCACGACTCCATGGGTCTTGCGGAACAGCGCCGCGAGGTCATCGAACAGGGGCGAGGCGCGGTTGGCCCCAAAGCGCGACTGGTTGCCCTGCTCGCTTCGCAGCACCAGGTCCGCCTCCACCAGCTTCTCCAGCTCCCGGCCCAGTGTTCCCGCATGGGATCCGGTCAGGCGTGCCAGTTCACGCAGGTGGAAACTGGCCTCGGGTTGCAGCAACAGCGCCGCCAGCACCCGTTGCCGGGTGGCGGGGAACAGCAGGTCCATCGAGGCGGAAGTGTTGCTCATTTAGCAACGAATGTTGCTCAAAAAGCAACGCAAATGCAATTCCGGCGTGGCTTGCAGCAATCCGTGCTGTCCGAGCCGGCTTTGCCCTGGGACTGCCAACTCTGATCATGGGTGAATTAGCTTTCGTTGTAGCTGCGATCGATCAACGGCTTGGCCTTGTCCAAGTCCGCCGAGGTGCGCAGTGTCAGCTCAAGATCACCTGTCCCCCACGTGCCAATGTTGCGCGTGTCGCGGCTGAAGCCCTCCTCCAGTGCCACGCTGTCGGGGTCGAGCTTGAGCATCACCAGCAGCTTGTCGCGGTACGGGATCACGCAGGCGAAGTTCTTCAAGCGGCGAAAGGCGGTATAGAGCTTGAGATGCTTCTCCTGTACATCGTCGCCCAGCGCATTGAGGTAGCCGACCAGCGAGTCGTACAGCTCGCGGATCACCGGTTGTGCCTGCGCAAGTTGTTCCTCCGCGCTCTTGTCCTTGCCGCTGCTCTTGGGCTTGGTTGCGGCGGCACCGCCCTTGCCCTCGGGCGTCTTGGCAACCGTCGCGTCGGCGACGCTGACCGCATTCACCAGCTCAAGCAGCAACAGATCGTCGGCGAACAACTTGTAGCGCAGCAGTTCTATGTTTCGGGGAATCTGCTGCACGGCATGCTGGTCGTAGCGCGTGAAGTCAGCCGCGATGCACAGCAGGCGGGTGCCGGACCAGTCTATGGCGTCGGCAACCTCCTTGCCCAAGCGCTCCATCACCAGCCAGCGGAACTCGGCCTGATGGTCTAGCAGCCAGTCCAGGTAGAACAGCCCCTGGTTGATGACGTTCTCGTTGCTGTGGCACTTGTACTCGACGATGACCGGGCAGTTGTTCTCATCGATGCCGAGCGAATCGATACGCCCCTTGTGGGTCTTGCCGGTGGCGTACTCGCTGGCCAGGAAGCGGACGCCGAGGAACGTCGGCATCTGGGCTTCGATCAGCGCCTGGAGTTGCTTCTCGATGGCGGCGGCACGGCCGGGTAGTTCGGATGCCTGACCGGCGACCAGGCGGAACAACTGGATATCACTCACCGTCCACCTCGCCACTCGTGCTGATCGCCACGTGCAGATAGCCAAATCGAAGTCCGAATCGCTGTTCAAGCACTTGCAGATACTCCTCAGTCACATCATCCAACACAGCGTCGGATACCACATGCAACGCCTTCGGCTGCAGCCCATTGCGCCGGAACGCATACTCCAGCAACTGACCGACAGCCTGCCGAACCGCCTCCCGAGCCGTTGCCGCCGGTTTGATCTCATACAACTCCAACGAACCATCGTCATGACGCAGCAAGGCATCGGCGCGCCCACCGGTTCCGGTCGGATGTTCAGTGGCAACGGCCCTGTCACCGTAGGTCGCACATAGCTGGGCAACCAGCCGGTCCTGGATTACGTTCTGCCGGTACTCGACGCTACGGATCTGTTCGGAGCTAGTCTTACGGCCAGAAGGGGAACGAGACACGTGCCCATGCCGGAAGGGCACACGACCACTGGCGTCACGCAGCTGCTCGAAGACATACCACGGAAACATGTTGCGGTGTTCCAGATTGCCCTCGAACATCCCGCTCTGGTCAAGGTGGGCGGTGAGCGCCTGCGCCCTTGCTGCCCAGTTGCCGGATGGGACAACAAACCCGGTATGCGCCTTGAACCAAGGGAGGATGCTGTCCTGCTTGGTCACATCCACAGTGGTGTGATATCGCTCCGGATGGATGGCGGCAAACGCGCGGGCCAACAACAGGCGAGGCACTTTGGGCAGGTCCCCGGCCCGTTTCCACTGCTCAAGTCGCGTCAGCAAGTCATCGAATTGGGCAGCAGTGCCATCGCGGCCGATATCACCAATCATCTCGATCAGCGGCTCGCGCCAGCGCTCCGCCGTCTCAAAGCCCAGGATGCCCCGCCCGGCATTGCTGACGGCGTTGTCGAAAGACTTCCAGACCAGTTCGAACACTGTCTCTGGGGCATCCCGCTCCATGGCATCACGGACGGTATCCAGAGTATGGCGATAGCGAGGCAGCCAGCGCACCAACTGTGGGTTATCAGCTGCCAGGAAGCCGTCCAGAAATGCGCGGGCCTCGGCATCGAAGTTTGGCGTCTCCGGCACCGCCACGTCGGCGACTCCTGAAACCAAGTGACTCAAGTGCGGAGCGATCCAGTAGTCATGGACTCGCCGCCGGCCAAGCCCGACCGTGTTTGGCTGCCCATCATGTGCACCTCCGTCAACCCTTGCACGCACGAACTGCCGATCCAGCACCACGCGTCGAATGAGATCCTCGACGTCCTCCGTATACTCCGCCGAGGACGGATCATTGCCCTTTCCAGGTGGCAAGATCGAGAAGCCGTAGCGGCCATCTTCACGATTGCGCTGCTTGAAAGGAATCCGCCGGTTTCCGTCGGTATCGATCAGATAGAACTCTGCTTCCGATGTATCCGTCATACGACACCCCGCAAGTCGATCTTACCGGTAACGGCGGCAGCAATGAGCGCAGATCGGCGTTCCTTGAGCAGCCTAATCGCACACCCCACTCCGTCGCCAAGAGCAACAAACTTCCCGAACTCACCATCGAGGAAAGCAACAATTCGCTCTTGCTCGTCGGCCGGCGGGAAGGCCCCTACGAAGTTGCGAATGAAGTCATCAGGCACTCGTTTCTGACCGCCGGCGCCGTACATGCTGGCCTCACCCTGTGCTCGGAAGCCGGGCGAGCGGAAAATCCAATTCAACATCGGTCCGAGAACCTCAGATGGTTTGGGCCGGGCAACGATTATCTCGGTCGTTCCGAATCCAATGCCAGCCTCGAGGCCCTGCATGAGTGCCCCTTTACCATTCTCGAAGCAGGGCGTGATCTTGGCGAGAGTGACATCGCCATCGCGAAAGTACGTGTAACCAGTTTCGACCTCGGCGAAAGGACGCGTGCGCTCCAGGTTGATGGAGCCGTCTTCACCGATTGCTTCCATAGGGAGAAAGGAAACCTCGGTCTCTCGGTCGATGTCTGCAAGCTCTGATTTTGACGGGTTCAGCTCAGCCACAAAGCGGAGGCGCTTGATTGACCAATGCGCGGGCACTTCGCCCAGCCAAGGGATCCCGGAGTCCTTCATCGGGGCGTTGGGGTCGAGGCCCTTGGTGACAGCGTGGGAGATGGTGGCCTGGCGCTTCTCGGCCAGCAGGGCGATGAGCTTTTCCTGCTCGGCGATCAGGGCGTCGATCTTGGCGGTTTCGCGGTCGAGGAAGGCACTGATCTGCGCCTGTTCGTCCAGTGGTGGAAACGACCACGCCAAGTCACGGACAAAGCTGTCCGGTACACGCTTCTGACCTCCTGCGCCATACATGCTTGCCTCACCCTGTGCGCGGAAATTGGGGGATCGAAACGTCCAGTTCAAGAAGGGACCCTGAACCTGGGATGGTTTGGGCCGGGCGACAATAAGCTCAGTCGTTCCAAAACCAACGCCCTTCGCAAGCCCCTGCATCAGGGCACCTTTCCCATTCTCGAAGCAAGGCGTGATCTTGGCGATCGTGACATCGCCCTCTCGAAAGTAGGTGTAGCCCGTTTCCACTTCGCTGATGGCGCGAGTGCGCTCCAGACTGAGCGAGCCGTCGTCACCAATCGCCTCCATCGGCAAGAACGACACTTCAGTCGATCTATCCATGCCAACGAGCTCTGACTTGGACGGATTGAGGTCGGCTACAAAACGGATGCGCTTTATCGGCCAATGTGCCGGCACTTGCCCAAGCCAATCGAGGCCGCTGTCTTGATACTCCCCGTACCTCGGCAAGCTCATTCCGCCAATGCCTCCAGCATGCGCATGATGTTCGCCGACACCGCCTTCAGGTCCTCGTCGATCGCCTGCAGGCTGCGCGGGGGCTCGAAGACGTAGAAGTGACGGTTGAACGGAATCTCGTAGCCGACCTTGCTTTTCGCCTCGTCGATCCACGCGTCAGCGGCGTGTGGCAGCACTTCGCGTTCGAAATAGGCCTGGATGTCCTCGCCCAGCGGGACGTTCTCGGTGTCGCGAAGGCTGCTGTCGGGCTGCGGCTTGCCCTTCTGCTTGCCCTTCAGACCGAGCACGACCTTGCCGGCGTCGTCGCGCAGCGGGCGCTCGACGGTGATGGTGGTGTAGCCGAAGTCCTCATTGCGGAAGATCCGTGAGACCGGGACGCGCTTGAGCCGGCCGCCCTCGGGCACCTCCGGCAGGGCCTCACCGGCGATGACCAGCCGCGGTTCGCCCTGCGGCTGGCCGGCGGCGTCGAGCAGGCTGACCTGCTCGGCCTCGGCGAAGTCGCCGAACAGCCGGGTGACGGTGGCGATGTGCGCGTCGTTCATTTCCTTGCGCTTGCTGCCCAGGCTCTTGCGCATCTTCTGCCAGAAGCCGCTGGCGTCGATCAGCTGCACGCGGCCGCGGCGCGCGGCGGGCTTCTTGTTCGACAGGATCCACACATAGGTGGCGATGCCGGTGTTGTAGAACATGTCGGTGGGCAGGCCGACGATGGCCTCGACCAGGTCGTTCTCCAGCACGTAGCGGCGGATCTCGCTCTCGCCGCCGCCGGCCGCGCCGGTGAACAGCGGCGAGCCGTTGAGGACGATGCCAAAGCGGCTGCCACCCTCGCCGTCCACCACCGGCGCCATCTTCGACACCAGGTGCAGCAGGAACAGCATGGAACCGTCGGACACGCGCGGCAGGCCGGGGCCGAAGCGGCCGTCAAAGCCCTTCTGCTCGTGCTCGGCGCGCACGGCCTTCTCGACCTTCTTCCACTCCACGCCGAACGGCGGGTTGGAGAGCATGTAGTCGAACTTTTTCTGCGGGAACCCGTCGTCGCCCAGGGTGTTGCCGGCGACGATGTTGCCCACGTGCTGGCCGCGGATAAGCATGTCGGCCTTGCAGATGGCGTAGGACTCGTCGTTGAGCTCCTGGCCGAACAGGGTCAGGCGGGCGGCGGGGTTGTGCTCGAGCAGGTGCTCGGCGGCCACCGACAGCATGCCGCCGGTGCCGGCGGTCGGGTCGTAGACGGTGCGGACCACGGCATTGCCCGGGGTGAGCACGTCGTCGTCCTCGATGAAAATCAGGTTGACCATCAGGCGGATGACTTCACGCGGGGTGAAGTGCTCACCGGCGGTCTCGTTGGAGAGTTCGGCGAACTTGCGGATCAGCTCTTCGAACACGTGGCCCATGCGGGCGTTGTCCACGCGGTCGGGGTGCAGGTCGATGTTGGCGAACTTCTCGGTGACCAGGTACAGCAGGTCGGCCTTGGCCAGGCGCTCGACCTGGGCCTGGAAGTCGAAGCGCTCGAAGATGTCGCGCGCGTCCTTCGAGAAGCCCTCGACATAGGCATGCAGGTTCTGGCGGATGTGGTCCTGGTCGCCCAGCAGTGTCGGCAGGTCGAGCGGGCTGGTGTTGTAGAAGCCGGCCTCGCCGACGATGCGGCGCAGGAAGGGGTCAGGCTCGATCCCGGCCGCCGACTTCTTCTGGTGTTCGGCCAGTACCTGGGCCTTGGTGGGGGCCAGTACGCAGTCCAGACGCCGCAGGACGGTGAACGGCAGGATCACCTTGCCGTATTCGGATTGCTTGTAGTCGCCACGCAACAGATCGGCGACGGACCAGATGAAGGCGGAAAGCGAGGTTTGGTTCATCAGTTCGCGACTTCCAGGGTCAGGCGCTTGGTCCGGCCCGCATGTTCGTGCATGCGCTGGACAGCGGCATCCAGCAGGCCGACCGGACCGACGCCATGGATCGAAAAGGTCTGGCACAGCGATTCGTAATAGCGCAACGTACCATCCTGCCCCGCCTTGAATCGCTCGAACACCGCCACGCCGACCCCGGGATCCTCGAGGTCCTGGACGATCGCCCGGGCGTTGTGCAACTTGTCGCAGGCCGACACCAGCAGGACGTCTGCGGAGGCCCCGGCCAGATGGGCGAGGTAGGCGTGCTTGCGCGCATGCCAGTCGCGGCGCTTGGCCTCAGCATCCTCGTGATCGGCCTTGGCCTCGGCGGTGCCGTCGGTGCAGGCGACGACGATGTCGGCCACGCGGTCACCAAACTGGGCCCGGATGATCGGCTCGTGGGCGGCACCACAGTCCTCGAGCGTGTCGTGAAGCAAGCCCGCAATGGCCTGGTCCTCATCACCACCCGCCTCGATAACGAGGGTGGCCACGCCCAGCAGGTGGGTGATATAGGGCACGCAGGTACCCTTGCGTACCTGGGCGGCGTGAGCAACGCGGGCGTAGTCGACAGCCCGGGCGAAACGGTCGGTAAGTGCGGTCATTGGGTCCCCTGACTGTTCAAGCGCATACATGATGCACCGATCGCGTCCCGCAGGACGAGACTGGCCAGAGTATCCCTGTTTGACGGGCAAGAATGCTCCTCAGCCGGGACACAAAAGCCCCCGCGAGGTTCAGCACCATCTTCTGGCCTGCGCGAACGCCGAACCCTGTCCGGCCCAAGCCATTTTTTGCCGCGTCGCCTACCCCCTCAACGAGGCCCGCTGCAGGGCTGCAGTCCGGCTCCGGCATATTGGCGTCGCCAGGTCCAGTGGAACAGGGACAGTCGCCTCAACTTCAGTCCTCATGGGACCCTATAATACGAACGCTGCGGCTTTGGGATGGCTTGAACTGATCGTCCGATGCCGTCGCCCAAACAATAGTCAAACAAGGAATGTTTGACATGCTTCTTCGCAGACTATGGCTTTCTTTGTGCTTGGCAACGATGTTTTCTCCGGGGGCCGCCACCCCCCACGCAACACCCGAAGGTGCGTTGGCCAAGCCTTCTTCGTCCACTGCAGAGCCCCGACTGCTGGACGTCGTCACCGTAACCCCCAGCAAGTCGCCCCCACTGTGGCTTTTCACTCGGGGCACCAAACGAATCATCGTCCTGGGGACGCAAACACCCCTGCCACAAGATGCGGTTCTCGTCAGCGGTACGATCCAGCAGTACATGGCTCGATCCGACATCGCCCTGACGGCACCGGGCATCCTTGCCGGCGATAGTGGCGGGATCTTTCAAGGGCTCACCCTATGGTCCGCCATACGAAAGGCAAAACGAAATCCTGACAGCCAGACGCTTGAACAAGTGTTGGACGGGCAAACCTATGCCCGCTGGCAAGTCCTCAAGCACAAGTACATTGGAAGCGACCGCGGCATCGAGAAACTTCGCCCGATGTATGCAGCATTTGAGCTGTACGGTGCCGCCATGCAGCAGCACGGCCTTACTGATGAACCCATCGTCGGCAAGCTGCTGGCTGATGCCCTGGAAGCAACGGGTCGCAAGCGGGTCGATGCCCGCTATGCGATTCCAGTTGGAAACCGCAGGCTCGCCGCCAAGGCCTTCGAGGTCAATCCGGCGCGCGACGTGGAATGCCTGAAGCAGACACTCGCCCATCTCGAGGCTTACATGGAGTTCTCACCCAACGCGGCTGATGCATGGGCCGCCGGCGATCTGGAGCGCTACCGCAGCGCCGAGGCGCTCTATTCGCCAATCCATCAGTGCTGGGCAGAACTGACCAATGAGGCGATCGCCACGGCTGCCGGCGTACCCGACCCCTATCGAATGAGTGACACCGCGTGGTTGAAAGCACTGGACGATGCACTCTCCCGCCACGACACCGTGTTCACCACGCTCGCTGCCCGCGACATCCTGATGCACCAGGGCATGGCTGCCCGCCTTGAAGCCCTTGGCTACGCTATCAGGGAACTGTCCAACGCCGATCCGGCACCTCCAACCCCGTTGGACTACAGGCCCGGCAAGCGTGCCGCGCGCGATTGAACCATCGTGCACCCGAACTGAAGCGGCCCTCTCGAACGCAGTGGTTTGCTTGTCGTCCCGACGCGTGGAGCAGCCCGATGTCGAATCCTAAAGGCCTGGACCGTCGTTGGGGTATGGGCGGCGACCCGCCGCGTCGATCGAGGAGAACACCATGAGCACCGTCGAGAAGGTCAAGGGTCCGGCGTCGTACTTCCCGTCCATCGAGAAGACCTACGGGAAGCCGGTGGGGCACTGGTTCGAGGTGCTGGGCAGCCGCGAGGGGCTCAAGCACGGGGAGCAGGTGGCCTTCCTGAAAGCCGAGCACGGCTTGGGCCATGGGCATGCGAACGCGTTGGTGGCGCATTTCAGGCGCGGTGGTCGCTGAAGGGGGTCGGACGGGCCGCAGGGCGAAGGTGTCGACCGACGGCGTCCGCCGGGTGCCGGGCGGCATTGGCGGGGGATGAGCAGGGTATAACATTCGTTATAACAAGGAGGCCCTGCCATTAAGCTCAAGATCACCACCATCGGCAATTCCGCCGGCGTCATCCTGCCCAAGGAGCTGCTGGCCCGGCTACGCCTGGACAAGGGCGACGCGCTGTATGCGCTGGAAACCCCGGACGGGGTGCGGCTGACCACCTACGACCCCGAGTTGGCAGCGCAACTCGATGTCGCGGAGCAGGTCATGCGTGAAGACCGCACCGTCCTTCACAAGCTCGCCCAGTAAACGGAGTGATCAAGGATGATCGTCTGGATCAGTGAACCCGTGGCGCTGGCCATCCATGAGCGGCAACTCGCCGAGCACGGCGGCGGCACCGGTGTCCGGGATGCGGGCCTGCTGCAATCCGCCCTGGCGCGACCCGTACAGGCCCACAGCTACGGCGAACCGCCGCCTGACCTGGCCGCCCTTGCCGCGGCGCTCGCACATGGGTTGGCACGCAACGATCCCTTCGTCGATGGCAACAAGCGCACCGCGCACGTCTGCTATCGCGTATTCCTGAAGCTCAACGGCGCGGACCTCGTTGCCAGCGACGAGGAAAAATACCTGCGAATGGTCGCCCTCGCCGACGGCAGCCTCGATGAGGCGGGTTTCGCCGAATGGTTGCGCGCGCGGGTCAGGACAGACGCCGATCGCGTGCTGGAACCGGCCGGGGCCTACGGGGGTGCCTGACTGAGCCGACGTGGCCTCGCGCGCGGCCCGCGCGGGCCCACCGCGACCGCTCTTCCTCCCGGGCGCCCAGTGCTTTCAGCCGACGTGTCCGCGCGACCGACGCGAAGGATTCGCACGGTGGGACACGCGCTAGTGCAATCGAGTGAACCTGCCACGTGGCCCGCGACGACGTCCGCTCACCCCTCCAGCCGCGCCCAGGGCCTGCGGAACCGGAAGGCTACCAGGTAGGTCGACACGACCCAGAGGCTGGCCGCGGCCCAGCCGGCGAGGATGTCGGTGGGGTAATGCACGCCCAGGTACAGCCGCGAGAGGCCAACGAGGAAGGCGAAGGCCAGGCTGGCGGCGACCACCCACCACCGCGCACGCGTGTGCCAAGCCAGCAGCACCAGCACCCAGGCCAGGGTCATCGAGCCCATCGCATGGCCGCTGGGGAAACTGTAGTTGTGCTCGGGCGCGATCGACGCCCACAGGTCGGGGCGCTCGCGCGCGAACAGCAGCTTGGTGCCCAGGTTGAGCAGGCCCGAGCCGCCGAGGGCGATGCCGGCGAAGATCGCCTCGCGCAAGTGCCGGCGCACCGCCAGCCAGGCCACCAGCACAATGTCGAAGGGCACCACGCCGTACAGGTAGCCCAGGTGGCTGACCGAGACGAAGAAACGGTCGAGCACCGGGCCGTGGAGGGCCTGCAGGCCGAGCAGGATCGGCTCGTCGAACGCCACCGTCTCGCGCTCGTGGATCTCGTCGGCGAGCTCGGCGAAGCCCCACAAGGGCAGCAGCAGGCCGACGAAGACGAGGGTCAGTCGCCAGAAATGCCGGCCGATGAAGCGCACGGTGGCCGCGGTCGCGCTCGCCAGCATCCGCATGGCGACGGAGGGCGGCGGTGCCTTGGGTAAGATCCGGTCTTCGGGAGGCATGCGCCCGAGCTTAGCCGGACGAACCTGAAGCAAGCGCGAGAAGCGCGCCGGGCGAGCGCCTGCCGTCAAGCACGCCGATCAGGCGCGCGCGCCGAACTTGCGCTCGACGTAGTCGTCGATGAGCCCGACGAACTCACGGGCGATGTGCTCGCCGCGCAGGGTCACCGTCTTCTCGCCGTCCTCGAACACCGGCGCCGAGGGCGCTTCGCCGGTGCCCGGCAGCGAGATGCCGATGTTGGCATGGCGCGACTCGCCCGGGCCGTTGACCACGCAGCCCATCACCGCGAGGGTGAGGTTCTCCGCGCCGGGATGCGTGACCTTCCATTCGGGCATCTTCGCGCGGACATGGTTCTGCACCTGCTGCGCAAGCTCCTGGAAGAAGGTGCTGGTGGTGCGGCCGCAACCCGGGCAGGCGGTGACCATCGGCGTGAACGCGCGCAGGCCCATGGTCTGCAGCAGTTCCTGCGCGACGATGACCTCGTTGCTGCGCGCCTGGCCCGGCTCGGGCGTCAGCGAGATGCGGATGGTGTCGCCGATGCCTTCCTGCATGAGCACCGCGAGCGCAGCGCTCGAGGCGACGATGCCCTTGCTGCCGATGCCGGCCTCGGTCAGGCCCAGGTGCAGGGCGTAGCGACCCCGACGGGCCAGCTCGCGGTAGACCGCGATCAGTTCCTGTACGCCGCTGACCTTGGCGCTGAGGATGATCCGGTCGGCGCCCAGGCCGATCTCCTCCGCACGCGCGGCGGAATCCAGGGCGGAGCGGATCAGGGCTTCGCGCAGCACTTCGCCGGCATCGCGCGGCCTGAGCAGCGCGGCGTTCTCGTCCATCAGCTTCGTCGCCAGCGCCTGGTCGAGCGACCCCCAGTTGGCGCCGATGCGGACGGGCTTGCCATGCTTGATCGCGAGTTCGATCAGGGTCGCGAACTGGCTGTCCTTCTTCTTGCCGAAGCCGACGTTGCCGGGGTTGATGCGGTATTTGGCCAGCGCTTCGGCACAGGCCGGTTCAGCGGTGAGCAGCTGGTGGCCGTTGTAGTGGAAGTCGCCGATGATCGGCACTTCGACCCCCATCATCGCCAGCTTGTCGACGATGCGCGGCACCGCGGCGGCGGCCTCGACGGTATTGACCGTCACCCGGACCATCTCCGACCCGGCCCGCCACAGCTCGGCCACCTGCTTCACGGTGGAGGCGACGTCGGCGGTATCGGTGTTGGTCATCGACTGCACGACCACCGGCGCACCCCCGCCGACCTGGACCGGTCCGATCGCCACGCCATGGGTGTCGCGCCGGGGCGAAGGACCGAAGGCGGGGGTGGCGCAGGGCAGCGGCGTGGCGTTCATCGTGGCAGCGGGGCGGGACATGGCGCCATTGTAGCCGGGCCGGGATGAGCGCTCGCCATCCCGCCGTCGGGTCGCGGCCTCAGTGCAGGCGCACGCCGCGCAGCACCGGCTTGCCGCCCTCGGTGTCGGTCCAGACGATGCGGGCCTCGTCGCCCTGCACGGCCAGCCGCGGGAGGCCGCTGGCGCGGCCGCGGATCGCCAGGCGGGCCAGCTCGCGCCGCGTGGGCGGGGCCGAAAGGTCGAGGCCATAGCGGGCCAGTTGCAGGCGCTGCGCGTCGGTCTCCTCGAGCCAGGCGACCAGGAGCGCGTCGCCGGCCAGCGCCAGCGTCGCGCGTCCGAGTACGTGTTCGCCCCTGGCCACGGTCAGCGGCGCGCCGAAGCTGTCGCCGGCGTCGTCGGAGCGCGCGATGCGCAGTTCCGGCGGCCCGTCGGCCTGGGTGAACCAGGCGACCCAGACGCGCTCGCCGCGCGCGGCCACGACCGGGCCGTTGACCGGGCAGCCGGGCATCATCCAGCCGTCGGCGTGCACGTCGCGCGGCGCGGTCCAGGCGCCATTTTCGAAACGGACCAGGCGGGTGTCGCGGATCTCCCCGGCGGTGCGGCCGCGGTAGACCACGACCGGACCGCGCGAGGTGATCGCCGCGGCGGTCGTGCAGCAGTCGCAGGTGGAGGTGTCCAGCGGCCATTCCGCGCTGCGCTCGCCGGCCGCGTCGAACACCGCCGCACGCAGCATCATCGGTGCGCCCCCGCCGTGGTGCGGATCGTCGCTGGCTTCGGCCTCGCCGGCGGCGATGGCGGCCGCCTTCTGTCGGCTGTCCAGCCAGGCGATGCCAAGCCCGTCGCGGCCCTGCGGCCAGAAACTCACGAAGCCGTGGTCGCCCGCCGAGTCGGCGAGGTTGACCAGGGTCGGCGCCGACCAGGTGTCGCCGCCGTCGCCGGAGCGCACCAGGTCGATGCCGTAATCCATGCGCCCGGGACCCGTGCTGCGCAGCCAGTGCGCCCACAGCGAGCCGTCCGGCAGCGCCTGCACGTGCGGGGTGTCGGCCCAGTTGAGGAACCAGTCGTCGCCCCGCGCGATCGCGCGCGGGACCGACCAGTCGCCCTCGCCCGCCCGGGTGCGACTGAACATGAGCCGATGGCCCCGGGACTCGCCGTCGCTCGCGTCGCCCATGCCGGGCTCGATCCAGGCCAGCAGCCAGCCGCCGTCGGGCGTGGCCACCAGGTCCGGCTGCGACGCGACGGGGCCGGCCGGCAGGGTGAGTGTTTCAACGCGCTCGAAGGCCGCCGGGGCTGCCGGCGCGCTTGCGGCGCGATCGGCCTCGGGAGCGCTGCCGGTGCCACAGGCGGACAGGCCCGCCAGCAGCAGGAGGCACCATGGAAGCGCGCTCGCGCCCCGACCGTATCGTGCTGGTGTGTCGTGCATGCCGGTCCCCGTTCGATTCCGATGCCGGCATGGTAGCCCGGGCGGGGGGCGTCGTCGTCGCGCTGGCCCGGGACGCCGCCGGGGTGTAGGGTTCCCCTCCCATGACGACGCCCGACACCCTCACCCCGAGCCAGCTCAACGCACTGGCGCGCAACCTGATCGAGGACAGCTTCCCGCTGGTCTGGGTGGAGGGCGAGCTGGGCAACGTGTCCAGGCCGGCCTCCGGGCACTTGTACCTGACTCTCAAGGACGCGCGCGCGCAGGTGCGCTGCGCGATGTTCCGGCCCAAGGCCAGCTGGCTGAAGTTCCAGCCGCGCGAGGGCCTGCACGTGCGCGTGCGCGGCCGGCTGACCCTCTACGAGGCGCGCGGCGAGTACCAGATGGTGCTCGACTACATGGAAGAGGCCGGCGAAGGCGCCCTGCGCCGGGCTTTCGACGCCCTCAAGGCCCGGCTCGAGGCCGAGGGCCTGTTCGACCCGGCACGCAAACGGCCCCTGCCCCGCTTCCCGCGCCGCATCGGCATCATCACCTCGCCGACCGGGGCGGCCGTGCGCGACGTGCTGAGCGTCCTGGCGCGGCGCTTCCCGCTCGCCGAACCCGAGGTCCTGCCGGTCCCCGTGCAGGGCGACGACGCGGCGCCGCAGATCACCGCGATGCTGCGCCGCGCTGCGGCGTCGGGCCGCTACGATGTCCTGCTGCTGACCCGGGGCGGCGGCTCGCTGGAAGACCTGTGGGCGTTCAACGACGAGACCCTGGTACGTGCCGTCGCCGACAGCGAAGTGCCGGTGGTCAGCGCCGTCGGCCATGAAGTCGACTTCAGCCTGTCGGATTTCGCCGCCGACCTGCGCGCGCCGACGCCCTCGGTCGCCGCCGAGCTCCTGGTGCCCAGCCAGGACGACCTGCGCCAGCGCCTGCGCGTGCTGGCCACGCGCATCCAGCGCCAGCAGGCCCAGCGCCTGCGTGATGCCATGCAGCGCAGCGACCGCGCGGCGCTCAGGCTCAACGCGCTCCGCCCGCAGGCACGACTGGACGCCCTGCGCCAACGCCAGGCCGAAGCCCTGCGCCGCCTAAAGTCGGCCTGGGCGCAGCGCCTGGAACGTGAGCGCGCACGACTGCGCCACGCTTCGATCGCGCTGCGCAGTGGCCATCCGCAGCGCCGGATCGAGCGCCTGCGGCAGCGCCTGGACGCGTTGTCGCCGCGCACGCGTGCCGCGCTCGATCGCCGCCTGGCCCAGGAAGGCCTGCGATTGCGCGGACTGGCCCGTTCGCTGGAGGCGGTCAGCCCCTTGGCCACCGTGGCGCGCGGCTACGCCATCCTGCGCCACGAGGACGGCCGCGTGGTACGCAGCGCCCTGGACGCCCGCCCCGGCGACACCCTCGATGCGCGCCTGGTCGATGGCGAGCTGCGCCTTCGCGTCGAGCCGGGACGCTAGGCTCCCTGCGGCGTCCGGAGTCTCGACGGCCGCAAGGAAGCTCAGGAATGGCTGGATCCCAGCGTTCGCTGGGATGACGGTCGGGCGAAGGGGCGCATGCTGCGGCGGCTCGCCTGCTGGATGCGGCCATCCCCGGCGCTTTCGACACTGGAAGAAGTTCCACGCCATCGCGACGGCGGCTGCGATAGTCTGCGGCGGTTACCCGGCTCCGGAGGTCCTGGTTTGAAGAAGCGCTTTCCCTACTACCTCGCCAATCGCCCCGTCAGCGCCAACACCGAACTGGAGGTGCTGGACAAGTACAGCGGCAAGCGTGCGGCGCGCGTTGCCTTCGCCGACTCCACCGCGATCCGCAAGGCCATCGTTGCCGCGCACAAGGCCCGGGCAGCGATGGCGGCCTTCCCGCCCGATGCGCGCCGCGCCGTGCTGGAGCATTGCGTCCGACGCTTCACCGAGCGCAGCGAAGAACTCGCGCTCGCCCTGTGCATCGAGGCCGGCAAGCCGATCAGGGATGCGCGCGGCGAGGTCACGCGCCTGATCGACACCTTCCGCATCGCCGCGGACGAATCCACCCGCCTCGGTGGCGAGGTGCTGGAACTGGGCATCTCCAAGCGCACGCGCGGCTACCGCGGCATGGTCAAGCGCGTCCCGGTCGGCGTGTGCAGCTTCATCACGCCGTTCAACTTCCCGCTCAACCTCGTCGCCCACAAGGTCGCCCCGGCCATCGCCGCCGGTTGTCCCTTCATCCTCAAGCCGGCCGCCGACACCCCGCTGGGTGCGCTGATCATCGCCGAGGTGCTGGCCGAGACCGACCTGCCGAAGGGGGCGTTCTCGGTCCTGCCCTGCTCGAACGAAGATGCCGCGCAACTGGTCGAGGACGAACGCATCGCGCTGCTGAGTTTCACCGGCGGCCTGGTGGGCTGGGACCTGAAGGCACGCGCGGGCAAGAAGAAGGTCACCCTGGAACTGGGCGGCAACGCGGCCTGCATCGTCGATGCGGATCCCGGGGCCAGCCTGGACCACGTGGTCGAGCGCCTGGTGTTCGGGGCTTACTACCAGAGCGGGCAGAGCTGCATCAGCGTGCAGCGGATCTACGTGCACGCCGACATCCACGACAAGCTGCGCAAGAAGCTCAAGGCGGCCGTATCGAAGCTGCGCATGGGCGATCCGCGCGACGAATCCACCTTCATCGGCCCGGTCATCAGCGAAGCGGCGGCCGAGCGCATCGAGGCGTGGGTCGCCGAAGCGCGCAAGGGCGGCGCCAGGCGCCTGGCCGGCGGCGAGCGCGAGGGCAACATGATGCCCGCTGCACTGCTGGAGAAGGTCCCGCACGACTGCCGGCTGTATCGCGGCGAAGTGTTCGGGCCGGTCGCGTTCATCGAGCCCTTCGAGGATTTCGATGCCGCACTCGCCGAGGTCAACGACAGTGATTTCGGCCTGCAGGCGGGCGTATTCACCGCCCGCCTCGACCACGCCCTGCGCGCCTGGGACCGCCTGGAGGTCGGCGGCGTGGTGGTCGGCGACGTCCCCAGCTTCCGCGTCGACAACATGCCCTATGGCGGGGTCAAGGATTCCGGACTCGGCCGCGAGGGCATCCGCTACGCCATGGAAGACATGACCGAGCCGCGCCTGCTGGTAATCCGCGGCTGACGCCAGGCCTGCCGGAGCGTGTCGCCCGGCGATCGCCATCCTGCCGCCGCTGCACGAGGGCGGCGTCGAAGCACCGGACGCCGTCCGTTGCCGCCTCGGCGCCCGCCCTGCCGGATGAGGACCGGTGTCCTGGCCGCACACCAGCAGCTTCGGCGGGGCTGGTCCCGGGCGATCGCTCCCGGGTCAACCCCACTCCCCCGCGCCATGCGTTCAAGTCATCACCTCAACGCAAGACGCCCGGGAGCCCTCCATGAACCGCACGTTCCGCCGTACCGCACTGGCCGCCGGCATCGCCGCCCTCTGTCTCGCCGCCGGTTGCACGCAGAACGCCAGGCCGCCTGAACCCGACATGGCCCGGGAGCAGGCCATGGCTGAACGCAAGAGCGCGGAGGTGCGAACGGCCGCACGGAGCGAGCTCGATGCCGTGTCGCGCGGCCGCGTCGTCAACGCCCCGCCCCCGATGCCGATGATGGCTCCACCGCCGCCGCCGGCGGCGATGTACGCGAGCATGCCCCCGCAGCCTGCCCATGGACTGCCGGCCGCCAATACCGAAACCTATGCCGGAATCGAGGACAATCCCGTCCACCGCACGGTGGAGGAACCCGTCTCCACCTTCTCGATCGACGTCGACACCGGCAGCTACACCAACGTGCGCGGCATGCTCGCCGACGGCACGCGGCCCCCGGCCAACGCCGTGCGCGCCGAGGAGTTCCTGAACTACTTCGACTACGGCCATCCCGCGCCCACGAGTCGCCAGGTCCCCTTCCGCGTCAGCACCGAACTCGCGCCGGCACCGTGGAACGCCAAGCGCCAGTTGCTGATGATCGGCATCAAGGGCTACGAGGTCCCGAAGGCGACGCTGCCGCCCGCGAACCTGGTCTTCCTGATCGACACCTCCGGTTCGATGAACAGCCCCGACAAGCTGCCGCTGCTCAAGCGCGCGTTCTCGATGCTGACGCGCCAGCTGCGGCCGCAGGACCGCGTCTCGATCGTGGTGTACGCCGGCTCGGCCGGCCTGGTCCTGCCGCCGACCCCGGGCGATCGCCAGGGCGAGATCCTCGCCGCGCTGGAACAGTTGTCGGCCGGTGGCAGCACCAACGGCGGCGAAGGCATCCAGCTCGCCTACGCGATGGCGCGACAGGGCTTCGTCAAGGACGGCGTGAACCGGGTGATCCTGGCCACCGACGGCGACTTCAACGTCGGCACCATCGATCGCGCCGCCCTGGAGACCCTGGTCGGCGACCAGCGCAGCAGCGGCGTCGCGCTGAGCACCCTGGGATTCGGTCGAGGCAACTACAACGACGCCATGGCCGAACGCCTGGCAGACGTCGGCGACGGCAACCATGCCTACATCGACAGCCTGCACGAAGCGCGCAAGGTCCTCGTCGAAGAGATGGGCTCGACCCTGCTGACCATCGCCCGGGACGTCAAGATCCAGGTCGAGTTCAACCCGGCGCGCGTCGCCGAGTACCGCCTGGTCGGCTATGAGAACCGCGTCCTGGCCCGCGAGGACTTCGACAACGACCAGGTCGACGCCGGCGACATCGGCGCCGGGCACGAGGTCACCGCGCTGTACGAGATCACCCCCGTCGGCGCTGGCGTCGAGCGCCTGCCGGCGCTGCGCTACGGCAAGGCCGCTCAAAGCCCGCAGCTGGGCAGCGAAGTCGCCCACCTGCGCCTGCGCTACAAGCGACCGGGCGAAGACGACAGCCGCCTGATCGAGACACCGATCCGCGCCGCGGATGCGTCTGCCGGCGCGAGCCCGTCGTTACGCTTCGCCGCCTCGGTGGCCGCCTTCGCCGACCTCCTGCGTGGCGGCACGCACTTCGATGGCTGGGGCTGGGACGCGATGCTCGCCAATGCGCGCGCCGCGCGTGGCGATGACCGCTCGGGCCAGCGCAGCGACTTCATCGCGATGGCGGAAACCGCCAGGACCATCGTCGCCCCGGCCGGTGCCGACGGCGCGCCGCGCGTCAGCGAGTAAGCGATCCGGCGACGAGGGCCACGCGTCCCCGGGGGGCGCGTGGCCTGGTTCGCTCAGGCCTGGCCGCCGGGGATCCGCGGCAGGTAGACCGGCGCCTCGGCCGGCCGTCCGAACAGATAGCCTTGTCCCCGCTCGCAGCCGAGTTCGCCAAGCACCCGGCTCTGCTCGGGTGTCTCAATGCCCTCGCCGATCGTGTAGATCCCCAAGGTGCCTGCCAGCGCCTGGATCGCGCGGACCACGGCGACGCTCTCGTGCTCCTCGTCGGTGTCCAACCCGGACACGAAGCTGCGGTCGATCTTCAGGCACTCGATCGGGAAGCGATGCAGGTAGGACAGCGCCGAGAAGCCGGTGCCGAAATCGTCGAGCTGGGCCAGCACGCCGTGCGCCCGCAGCTGGTTGAGCATATGGATCGCATGGCGGGCGTCGTCGAGCAGCGCCACCTCGGTGATCTCGATCCGCAATCGGGATGGATCGGCCTTTTCCTTGTCGATCAGGCGCAGCAGGCGTTCGGCGAAATCGTTCCCGCGGAAGTGGCGTGGGGAAACGTTGATGGAAACGTAGCTGGCACCGGGTGCCACGGCCAGTTCCTTGAGCACCTGTCGATACAGGATCCAGTCGACCTCCTCGATCAGGCCGCTGTCCTCGCCCAGGCCGATGAATTCACCCGGCGCCAGCAGGCCCCGGCGCTCGTGTCGCCAGCGCAGCAGCGCCTCGTGGCCGACCACCTCGCCGCCGTCCAGCGACACGATCGGCTGGTAGAACGGGACGAAGCCCTCGCCGTTGATCGCCCGCCGCAGGTCGGCTTCCAGGTCGAGGATGCGCACGGCCTGGTCGCGCATGGCTTCGTCGAACACTGCCCAGCGTTCGCGGCCGGTCGCCTTGGCCCGGTACATGGCCGCGTCGGCGTCGCGCAGCAGGTCGGCGCCGTTGCGGTAGTGCGGGTTCCAGTAGGCAATGCCGATGCTGGCCGAAGGGAAGACTTCGCGGCCGGCCACCCAGCACGGCGAGCTGAGTTCGCCCAGGATGCGTCCGGCCAGCTGTTCGACCACCGCCGGCGAATCGACGCCTTCCACCAGCACGGCGAATTCGTCGCCGCCCAGGCGCGCGACCATGTCGTCGTCGCGCACCGCGGAGACGATCCGGCGCCCGGCCTCGACCAGCAGGTCGTCGCCCGCCGAGTGGCCCGCGCTGTCGTTGACCAGCTTGAAGCGGTCCAGGTCCAGGAACAGCACCGCGAACAGCGATGCCGGCGATTGTCGTGCACGGCTGATCGCCATGCCCAGTCGCTCGAGCAGCTGGCTGCGGTTGGGCAGTCCGGTCAGGGCATCGTGGCGGGCCTGGTAGGTCAGGCGCTGTTCGGCCCGCAGCCGCTCGCCGATCTGCTCCAGCAGCTCGGCGTTGGCCTGCGCAAGTTCATGCGTGCGCGACTCCACGCGCTGTTCCAGTTCCGCGTGCGCGGCGACCAGCCGGTCCTGGGCGCGCTTGCGCGACAGTCCGTTGCTGATGTGGTGCGCGACGAAGGTCAGCAGGGCCTGGTCGCGCTCGGTGAAGTTGATCGCCGGCGAGTAGCTCTGCACCACGATCGCGCCGCCGACCACGCCTTCGTGGACCAGCGGCACGCCCAGCCAGTAGTGCGGCACCGCGCCGTGCAGCTTCGCCTCGCCGCTGGCGTCCAGTCGGGCCAGGCGGGCGCCGTCGGCCAGCACGGGCTGTCCCTTGCGGATGACGTACTCGGTCAAGCCATCGCCCAGGGGACGGCTGTAGCGGACCATGTCGCGTTCGTCGACGCTGTAGGGGAAGTGCAGCACCTGGGTATCGTCTTCGACGATCGCGATGTAGAAATTGCGGGCGTAGAGCAGCTCGCCGACCACGTCGTGGGTCTGGGCGTAGAAGCGCTCCATCGTCTCCGACGTGATCGACAGCTCGGCGATACGGAACAGCGCGCGTTGCAGGTGCTCGGCGCGCTGGCGCTCGACGATCTCGGCCTGCAGGTCGCGGTTGCTCACCTGCAACGCACGCGTGCGCTCCTCGACGCGCCGCTCGAGCTCGTCCCGGGCCTGGCGGCGATCGAGCGCGGTGAGCACGTGCTGGGCGACGAACTGCAGCAGCGCGCGCTCTTCCTCGCCGTACAGGTTGGCGCGTTCGTAGGACTGCACCACCAGCGCACCGCATACCTGCCCTTCGCGCCGCATCTGCACGCCCAGCCAGTCCTCGCTGTCGGGGCCGTGGCTGGGGTCGCGCGGCACGCCCAGGCGGTGCCGTACCTGTTCGGAGGGCCCGTACTGCGCCTCGTCCTGGTGCAGCAACGCGATGGTCATGCTGTTGGGCATCTCCTTGACCCGGATCTCCAGCTCCGGATCGGCCTGGAACGCGTCATGGTTGTCGGCGAAGTACAGGAAGCGCATGGTCCCGCGCTCGCCGTCGTAGAGCACGATGTAGAGGTTCTCGGCGTACATCAGCCCGCGCACCACGTCGTGGATGCGGCGGAGCATCTCGCCCATGTCCATGTCCGAACCCGACAGGTCGGCGATTCCGTACAGGGCCTGCTGCAGGCGTTCGGATTTCTCCAGCGACACCACGCGCGCGTGCGCGCGCTCGGCGGCGAGGTAGGCGTCCACCAGGCGCTTGGCCATGGTCTGCCAGACTTCGCGCGCGGTCTGCAGCATCGGTTCGCCCAGGGTCGCGGCGATCGCCGCGCGGGTCCCGTCCTCGACGGTCCACGACACGCCGATCCGCCTCGGGTCGCCCACGTCTTCCTGCGCCTCCAGCAGGCGCTCGACCTCGTCGGGGTCCATGGGCGCGCCGGCGGCCTGCACGTGCGGGCGTCCGGGGGTGGTCCAGCAGATCGAGACGCTGGCGTCGCAGTACAGGGTCTGTCGGAGGGCCCGCGCCAATCCGTCCGGGGTCATTTCTGAGCCATCGGCCATCGTCATCTCGGACCCGTCGGAATGGTTCGTCACCTGTTTCTCGAGCCTCTACGCATTGGGTCCCCCGCCGGGCCTCTCTGCGGCCTACTGCGCGGACGACCTGTCGAACGCAGGGGGCAACCCCGAAGTGCGCCCTCGTGCGTTCGGTCATCCATGAGCCTGGCCTTCCCCTTTGCCCGACAGCCCCCGCTGCCTGGCGTGCGTACACAATGCACCAGCTTCTTCCCGTCGGCAACGTCTGAACGTACCCTTGCCGCAATGGACTCGGGGATCGAACGCAGCATGACCGAACCGGACGACGCGTCGCTGATGCGCGCCTGGGTCGCCGGCGATGCCGAAGCCTTCGACCGGCTGTACGCGAGGCACCGCGGGCCCCTGTACCGGTTCCTGGTGCAGCAGTCGCGCAACCGGGCGCTGGCCGACGAGTTCTTCCAGGACGTATGGCAACGGGTCATCGCCGCGCGCGCGGGATGGACGCCAGAGGCCGCATTCAGCACATGGCTGTTCAGGATCGCGCACAATCGGCTCAACGACCATTGGCGCAGCCTCAAGCACCGGCCACCCGCGCCGGAGGACGGCGACGAGCGCGCGGCGCGGATCCCCGACCCGGACACGCCCGAGCGGCAGTTGTCCGAGTTCGAACAGCGTCGGCAGTTGCAGCGCGCGATAGAAGAACTGCCCGAGGAGCAGCGCGAGGTCGTGCTGCTCAGACTCACCCGTGAACTGAGCCTGGAGGAAATCGGCGAGATCACCGGCGCGGGCCGGGAGACCGTCAAATCGCGGCTTCGCTATGCGATGGAGAAGCTGCGCACGAGGTTGAACCCATGAACGGCCATCCCAACGAACCCCTGTCGGCGGAAGAGCGCGACCTCGCCGCGCGCCTGGCGCGCCTCGGGCCGCACGACGGCCCGCCGCCCGAACTGGACGCGAAGATCATGTCGGCCGCGCGCCAGGCCTTGAACGAGGCGCCGCGCCGCAACACGCGCCGGCGCTGGCTGGGCCTGTCCGGTGGCGCCGGTGGCCTGGTCACCGGCCTGGGCCTGGCGGCCTCGATGACCCTGGTGCTGGGCGTGGTCTGGCAGATGCGACCGATGGAAGGCCTGCACATGCCCGCGGCGGAAGG
>NZ_VICE01000068.1 GCF_006546775.1 Marilutibacter aestuarii | reverse complement strand
CGTAAGCTTCCCCGTCAAGCAGACACTTCAGAAGTAGAACCTCCGGCGACTTGTTGGCGGTACTCGGCGGGCGTCAGATCGCCTAGCGAGTCATGTGGCCGTTGCTCGTTGTACTCGAGCATCCACCACCAGGCTGCTTCGCGCACGTCATCGATCCGGGCGAACAGGTGCTGGTCGAGCACTTCGTCCCGGAAGGTGCGGTTGAAGCGTTCGATGTAGGCGTTCTGGTTGGGTTTGCCGGGCTGGATGTACTGGATTGCCATGACGTTGGCCTTGGCCCATTGCACGAAGGTTTCGCCCAGGAACTCCGGGCCGTTGTCGGTGCGCAGAACCTGGGGCAGTCCGTGGTCACGCTTGAGCTGCTCAAAGATTCGAACCAGGCGGCTGGAGGTGATCGAGGTATCCACCTCGATGTGCAGCACCTCGCGGTTGAAGTCGTCGACTACGTTGAAGGTCCGGAAGCGACGACCGCAGGCCAGGGCATCGGACATGAAGTCCGCAGACCAGACCGTGTCGGGCAACCGCGGCACATAGAGTGGCACCCGCTCGCGCTTGGGCAGGCGTCGCTTCGCCGCCCGTCTCAGGTTCAGTCGCATGGCCTTGTACACCCGGTAAATCCGCTTGTGGTTCCACTCCGGCCGGGTCCGGCGCAGCAGCTTGCGGCACTTCCAGAAGCCCCGGGCCGGCCGATCCTCGACCAGCCCCGCCAGCGCCGCGATCAGCTCCGCATCGCGCACCGTCCAGTCCAGCGGCGGCCGGTACCAGGCCGCCCGCGACAAGCCCACGCACCCGCAGGACCGGCGCAGTGGCCGCGCATGTACCTCGACCAGGTACCGCACCGCCTCGCGCTTCTGCTCCGGCCCTACAGTTTTTTTGCAATCAGGTCCTTCATCGCCGCATTGTCGAGCGCCAGCTCCGCGTACATGCGCTTGAGCTTGGCGTTCTCGGCTTCCAGCTCCTTGACCCGTTTCAGGTCGGACGCCTCCATGCCGCCGTACTTCGACTTCCATTGGTAGTAGGTCGGCACGCTGATTCCGGCCTGCCGGCAGACGTCCTTCACGGGCACTCCGGCGTCGGCCTGCTTGAGAATCGTGACGATCTGGGTCTCGGTGAATCGCGACTTCTTCATGGAATCTCCTGGCTGAGAAACATGCCAGAAAGTTCTACTTCTTGGGTGTCTACCTATCAGGGAAGCTTACG
>NZ_VICE01000067.1 GCF_006546775.1 Marilutibacter aestuarii | reverse complement strand
CCTCAACGCGCCGGACCACCACCCACTACGTCACCGGCAAGCGGGACGCCGACGGCTACGCCCTCGTCCGGAGCGACCGCGACGCCATCACCCTGGTCGGCGACATGCAAACCCGGGATGCCGTGCAACGGGCCCGCGAATCGATCGACGGCGACTTCATCTGGCTTGACCGCGAGGGCAAGAGTTACGTCGTCACTGATCCTGCCACGCTGGCCAGGGCACGGGCCGCGTGGGAGCCCCTGGACGCCCTGGACACCCGCATGCAGGCGCTCGATGCGCGGATGCGACCGCATGGCGAGCGGATGGAGGCCCTGGGCGCGCGGATGGAGGCGCTTTCGGAAGCCGACCATCACGACCAGGCGCTGGAAGCCGCCGGTCGCCGCATGCAGGCGCTCGGCGATCGCCAAGGCGCCATGGGCGCGCGCCAGGCCGCGATGGCGGAGCGCATCTCCACCGGCGACGCGCAGGCGCGCGAGCAGGCGCGTCGCGAGATGGAAGTGCTGGCGGAGGAACAGGCCGAACTGGCACGTCGCATGGAGCTCGAGCAGCGCGGGATGGAGACGCACGCCGCGCGCATGGAAGCACGCATGGCGCCCATGGAAGCCCTGGGCCGCCAGATGGAAGAGGCCGGCAAGCCGATGGAAGCGATCGGCAAGGACATGGAAGCGGTCGGCAAGCAGATCGAAGTCGCCGCGGTCCGCGCCGACGCGCAGGTCAGGCAACTGATCGACGAGGCCTTCGCCCGCGGCCTCGCCCGGCCCGCGCCGGCTCGTCGCTGATACGCCCGAGGTTCGCGGCAGGGCGGCCGATCCGAGGCGGGCGCGACCCCGGGCCGCCCGGGCGGGGCGTCGCCCTGGAGATCAGCGTCGGCCGAATCCACCGCCCCGGGGCCGCCCGCCAAGCCCGCCACGGAAGCCGCCCATCGGCCTGGAAGGACCCATCGGACGGGTCGCGGGGCCCGAGGCCGGACGCTGTACCGGTTGCGCGGGCGCGAAACCGCCGTTGATGCGTTGCTGCCCGCGCTCCCGGGCCACCCGGTCGCGGTCCAGCCCCTGGGGTGGCGAGGGCGTATGCGCGCTGCCCCCGGGCCGGGTCACCTGCTCCCAGCCATTCTCGCCATGCCGGTAGACATTGCCGTCGCGCCCGGCATAGATGCTGTCGTTGACCTTGATCGCGCCGCCATGGTCGAAAGACCCGCTGTCGGCGTTGTAGTGGAAGCCGCCGGCCCCCGCGACGTCGACGCGATTGCCGTCGCTGTCGAAGCCGCCGGCACCGGCCGCTCCGCCCGGGCCCCGGACCGCGGCCCCCGCGCTTTCGGTCACGCGCCCGGTACCGGTATTGACCACGGTGCGGTCGCCGGCCACGCCGGCACGCCCGGAATAGGGGTTGCCCGCGCCAGCCACCTCACCGGAGACCACGCGCCCGGTCTGGGGGTTGTAGCGGAGGCCTTCGGCCCGTGCCCGCGTCGTTCCGGTGTAGGCATTGGTGTTGACGGCGGCACGTCCCATGCCGCGCCCACCGCTGCGCTCGTCGTAGAAGCCGCCCCGGACGGCGCGACCGTAGTTGCCCGTCCAGGGATTCGCCCAGGCCGCCGCGGTACCGCGTACCGCCGCGGTGCCCCAGTGTCCGTAGACGTTCCAGGCGGCGGCGCCCCCGCCCCACCAGCCCCACGGATAGGCCGGCCCGTACCACGGGCCCCACCAGGGACTGTACGGGCCGTACCAGCCGCCGCCCCAGCCCCAGCCCCAGCCGAACGTCCATCCGACCCAGGGATTCCACCCGAAGTAGGCGCCCAGGCCATAGGTCGCCGGGCAGCCATACCAGTACGTGCCCAGCCAGGGGTCGCAGTCGTAACCAGTCCCGTACACGACCACGCCGTCGCTCACGACCGTGCCGTAGTAGCCCGGCGTATAGCCGACGTAGACCTCGTCGCCATTGCCCCCGTAGACGCGCACGTACGTGACGTAATGCAGGGGAGAGGTGGTGGGAATGGCGTAGATCGCCGCGGGAACGCTGTCCGCCACGCGCCACGGCCCGCGGGCAGACGTCGCCACGAACCAGATGCCGCGGTCGACGGCGTAGAACTGTCGCGCGTCGACGCGGATCACCGGTACCGCCGTGTTCCAGGCGTACTGCAGTGCGGTGCCCTCAATGGGCCTGAACTGCGGCTCGCCATCGTATGCCACCTGAAGTTCCGCCTGCCGCCGGTCGACGCTGGCGGTCTGCGGGATGCTGTTGGCGATCAGCGACTCACGGGCCTCGGGCGTACCCGGGATCGACGCCAGGACGCCGCTCTTCGGACTTTCGGGGGGGATCGCGGCGAAGTCCGCAGGCAGGCTCGTGGCGGCCACGTGCCGCCATGGGCCGTGGCTGCTCGTCGAGGAGAACCATCGACCCGAAACCAGCGCGTACCAGGCATGGTCCTGGTCGGCATCGACGAAGACGTCGGCGCCCGTGTTGGCCACGTAGGCCAACCGGGTCCCCGGGATGTCGGCGAATTCGGGCGCGCCCTGCGTGGTGATCAGCTCGGCGGGCCGGGTGCGCACCGAGATGTCGGGCACCCGGCTGTCGGCGAAAGCCTGCGCAAGCTCCGGCGGGGCGTCCTCAAGGGTATCGACCGCGCGGGATGCCACCGCCTCCCGCCGTGCCCGCTCCAGGTCGCCATCGACCACCCCGGGCATCGACCACGGCCCGTCGAGGGACGCCGCCATGACCCAGTGGCCGGCGAGGTAGAGGTAATAGCGTCCGTCCTGCACGAGTACCAGTGAACGGGTGTTGATGACGCGTCGTACGTCGCCCTCACCGGTGCTGCGCAGCGCCGGATCGCCGTCGATCCGCACCAGCACGGCGGGCGCCTGGCGCAGCAGCAGTTCGGGGGGATCGTTGGCGACACGAAGGGACCCGCCGTCCGGGTCCGCTGCCGCCACCGCCAGCGAGGATTCGAGTTGGTCGAGAGACAGCGTCAACGTGGCCCCGGGCTCGAGGATGCCGCGGACGATGTCCAGGTAGCGCGACTGCTCGCCGGGGGCGGCAGGGAAACTGGCGGGGCCGAGCGCGATGTCGGTCAGGACGACGGCACGCGCGGCCTTGTCCACCTGGGTCCGCGCCCGGAACCCGACGACCCCATAGTCGAAGGCCGCCTGTGGACGTCCCTGGGCATCGGGGTGGGTACCGGCCGCCACCGACACCGCGAACCGGCCCGAAAGCTGCCCGTCCTCCCATTCGTCGTATTGGGGCTGGTGGATGTTGAAGACGACGCCGTCGGCTTCGAACCGCCTGGGGAACGGCCGCGCGTCGATGGCCACCCCTCCGGACGCGGCGTCGTTACCGGTGCTGCCCGCGGCCTGCGTCGGCACGGCCGCGGCGGGCGGGCCCAACGTGGCGCTCGTGCACCCGACCATGCATGCAAGGACCGTTGCCAGTCCACCCAGACGTGTCGATCGCATTCGCACCCTCCTGGTCCTTCGGCTTTTCGTCGCGCCCGGCACGCCGGTGGACCCGGCCTGGACCGATGGCGAGGAAACGCCGCGCGCGACAAGGGCCTGCATTGTCGCCTCGCGGATGTTCTGCCCGGGTCAAGGCCCGGACCCGGCATCGCCCGCCCGACCGGCGACACCGGGGCCCCGGCGGGTGCCTGGCGACGGCCTCCCGCCCGCGCTCAAAGCCCGAACAGCGGCTGCAGGGTGCGCGCGATCCAGCCACGGAAGCGCAGCGGCGCGTCGGTGGCGGCCACGCAGATGCAGGGCACCCCCGGTGCGGTGACCGGCTGGTGCTCCACGTCGCAGTCCAGGTCGGCCACGTCGCCCGCACCGAAATGGCCGAGGCTGTCGTCGTAGGCACCGCGCAGGATCATCGTCAGTTCGTTGCCGCCGTGGCTGTGCATGGGGATGCTGCGCCCGGCCGACGTGCGCAACAGCATCAGGTGGCTGTCGTCGACGTCGCGCGAACGGATGTGATGGACGCCCGGCCCGATCATGCGCCAGCGCAGGGAGCTGTAACGCTCGCCGAAGTAAGGCCTGAGCGAGGCAGGCAGCAGGTCCTCGTCGGCACGCCCGCGAGAGGGCTCCGGCATGGGCGCCCGCTCGAGCTGGACCGGGTCGGCGTCCAGCCGCGCCATCAGCGCTTCCCGCGAACCGGTCGCGAGCGGCACGCCTTCCTGCTGGCGAAGCAACTGCCCGCCGATGCGGTCGGCGCGAGCCAACTGGGCGCGGCAATGCGCGCATACCTCCAGGTGGGCCGCGACGACCACGGAAAAGGCATCAGGGAGCGCTCCGGCGGAGAAACCGAGCAGCGTGGCGGAATCAAGGTGGTGATGGGGTTTCATAGGGACGGCCTCAGTGCGTCCTTGAGCTTCTCGAACGAGCGACGCAGGTTGGATTTGACGGTACCCAGGGGCATCCCCAGCTCACTGGCGATCTCGCTGTGGCTCTTGGATTCCAGGTAGGACATGCGCAGCAGCCGCGCCTGCGCGGCCGGCAGCTGGTCGATCGCGTCGCCGAGGCAGGCGTGGTCGGCGACGGCATCCGGACCTTCGTCGTCGCGGTCGGTCTCTTGCCGCTCCAGGTACTCCAGGCCGTCGTCGACCGGCAGCCAGTGCGGTTGGCGGCGCAGGTGGTCGATATGCAGGTTGCGCGCGATGCGGAACAGCCAGGTGGAAAAATGGGCGCGCGTGGGATCGAACAGGCGCGCACGCCGCCACACCTTCAGCATGACGTCCTGGACCAGCTCCTCAGCCTGCGCGGGGGCCACGCCCAGCCCGAGCATGTAGCGCTGGAGGCGCGGTGCGAAATGGTCGTGGATGCGCAGGAAGCACTCGCGATCCTGCTGCTGGGCCACGCGTGCAATCTGCCCGGCCCAATAGCCGGCGTCGTCGGGTCTGGACTGGCGCGATCGGTTCAAGCGTCTGGCTGGCCCGAAGGCCGCCACCCTTCCGGTGTCGGGATCAGTGGCCATCATAGGGGCGCCGGCCGGATGCGGGGGCGTGAACCGCTCAATTCCCGGCGCCACCATCCGTGGGGGCGTGTCGCTGGGCGACCGGTCTGGAGGGGCATGGCGACGTCCTGCGGTGTGGGCTACGCGGTTGTACGCATGCCAGCCCCGATCGGATGCCACCGCTCGTCGCGTCGGCGAAGGCGCATCAGCGCCCATCCATCGCCATGCATCCGATCGCCCACGGGCCGCGTACAGGCTGACGCTGCGCCATGCAGCCTTCCCCCAACGCACCAAGGAGCGACTTCGATGAAACACCCGCGATTCATCCTTGCAGTCTCACTTGCCCTGCTGGCCCCCACCGCGTTCGCCGCCACCCCCGCTGCGACCGCAGCGGCGGCATCGACGGCGCGCCCGTCGACCGACATCGTCGGTGGCGCCATGGCCTCGCCCGACCACGGCACCCTGGTCGCCGCGGTCAAGGCCGCGGGCCTGGTGGATACCCTCAAGGGCAAGGGCCCGTTCACCGTGTTCGCGCCCACCAACGCGGCCTTCGACGCGCTGCCCGCGGGTACGGTCGAGACGCTGCTCGAACCGGCCAACAAGGCCAAGCTGGCGTCGGTGCTCACTTACCACGTGGTCGCCGGCAGCGTCGACGCCGCGACCCTGGTGGGACAGATCGAGGCCGGCGGCGGCAGCGCGACCCTGACCACGGTGCAGGGCGAAGCGCTCACCGCGCGCCTGGCGAACGGCGGCGTCGCCCTCACCGATGCCCAGGGCAACACCGCCCGGGTCACCGCCACCGACCTTCGGCAGTCCAATGGCGTCATCCACGTCATCGATACGGTCCTGATGCCCTGACCTCGCTCCTGGGCAGGGCATCCCCGGAGGCGTACTCCCCGCCTCCGGGTTCTTCAACGGGCGGCTCCGCGCCTCGTCGTGGTGTCTCCTCTCCGCGGAGTCGCCCCCCTTTTTTTTCTTGACCCTTTTCCCGTTCCAGGACGGTCCGACGAAGACACGGCATCCCATCCCGGCACGTGCCTTGGCATCACCCGCGAGACCCGCGGTCGCTGCGTGGATGAACCACAGCGCCTGCGCCCCCCGGTCTCGGGCGCGCTATCGTTTCCCGTCCGCGCCCTGAACGCCGTGCGGGTTGCGTTCGATCGTTCAGCCGCGCGTGGGCCGGAAGTGTGACGCGTTGTCGCGTTACACGTGGATTTCGCGGCATTTGAACGCCTGCGCAACGCGTCGCGCACGCATCGTTAACATGACCCTCCCTCGTCGTTCACTGCCGCCTGCGTAGCGTCGGCACTGGAGTTTCCGCACGGCGTCATCCCACGCCACCACGCGGAAGCCACCCCACAAACGACGAGGAGTTCACCATGCGCATCAACACCCGGAACACCAAGCGAATCTCGAACATCGGCGCCAGCACCCTGATGGGCGCGATGCTGCTGGTCGGTACCGGCTACGCGGTCGCCAACCCGGCCGGGCAGCAGACCGAGCCGGAGGAGACCGTCAACGACGCCGAATCGGCCCAGCCGATGGGCGATACCTGGATCACCACGAAGGTGAAGAGCCAGTTGCTGGCCGACGACCTCACCAAGGGCACCGAGATCGACGTCGACACGCTCAATGGCGTGGTCCACATGTCCGGCGCGCTGGGCAGCCAGGCCGAGATTGACAAGGCCGTCGAGATCGCCCGCAGCACCGAGGGCGTGACCGACGTCGACACCAGCGACCTCACCCTGTCGAACGCCGACACCAAGTAAGCACGCCCACGCGGCGCCGCGTCATCGACACAGGTGGGCGGCCTGGTAGCCGGCACGCGAAGGCCCTGCCCCGGCAGGGCCTTCGTTCTGTTCAGGGCGTGGCCGCACTCGCGGCCGGGGCTGGCCGCGGCAGGATACGCACCGGCAGGTCGCGTCCCGCCTGCGCCTCGTTGCCGCTGTAGTCGCGTGCGTGGACGCGCAGCAGGTAGTCGCCCGGCGCCATGTCGTCCGGACGCCAGGATCCGCTCGCGATGCGGCCGTCGCGAACGGTGTTGGTCAAAGCGTAGCGGAAGCGCGTCACCGCGCTGCCGTGCACGGTGATCCCGCTGCCGGGCGCGTAGGCCATGAGCACCGCGTCGTCCTGCGGCGGCATGCGGTTGAACTCGATGTTGAAACGCGGCGCGTCGAAACCCGCCAGGGGCCGGCCGTCGGCATCCAGCCACTGGTAACCGAGCGCATACAGGCCCAGGCGGCGACGCGGCAGGTTGTCGTCGACCTGGTCCCAGGCTTCGACCACCATCTGCAGGTCGCCGGCATCGGGCGCGACGTCCACCCGTCCGTCGACACGCGGCAGCGAACGCCCCGATGCGTCGACGAGTTCCACCGCGTCGATGCGGGGCGGCACCCGGTCGGAGAAGTTGGCGAAACCCAGCGCGATCGCGTTGCGTTCGTAGCCGCTGTTGCCCACCACCAGGTGGACGTGGGCCATGCGGTTGATCGTCCCGAGCATGTCGCCGGCGCGGAATCGCGCGCCCCGTCGCACGCGCACGCGGGCAGGCGTGCCGTCGTCGCCCGCCACCAGTTGGAAGCGCTCCGGGTCGAGCAGGTCGCCGCGTGGCGTGCGGCCGACCCGCATGTGGATGTACTGCAGGGTGTCGAGCGCGAAGCCCTCGCCCAGGCGCTCGATGCCCCAGGCCGCCAGCGGCAGGTTGACCTTGGCGTCGGCGATGGCGAGGACCGGCTGGCCGACGTCGCCGCGGATGTCCAGGCCGCCATGGAGGTGGTGACGGCTTTCGCCCTGATAGTTGCCGCGGACCTCGCCCAGCGTGCCCACCACCTCGTGCCATCCCCGCTGCGGGCGCAGCGGCCAGCGTCCGCCCGTGGCCGGAAGGGGATCGTCGGACGCAGGGCCGTGCTCCGGAAAACCCGCGCCCTCGCCCGCTGCAGGATCGCCACCGGCGCGCGCCCGCGGACGGCGCGACGCCCGTCCCGCCTGGACCATGCGGTGCACCCGGTAGGCCCCCGCGTCGCTGACGAAGACGCCACCACGGCGGTCCACGGCGATGCCGACCGGTCGCGAGAAGCGCGCCTCCGGGCGCTCGTCGCTCTGCAGGACGCGCCAGCGGCCGTCGCGACCGGCCTGCAGCACCCGGCTCGGCCAGATCCCGGCTACGTGGAGCACGCCATCGTGGCTTCGCGCCAGACCGATGGGGACGCTGGGCACGTCGGCCAGCACGGTCGAGACACGTCCGCCGCCGTCGACGTGGCGGATGGCACCGTTGCCGCTGTCGGCGATCCACAGCTCGCCGCGCACACCGGCCACCAGGTCGGTCGGCGTATCGAAGCGGGCGACGGCACCCGGGCCGTCGGCGGCGCCGGTGCGACCGTCGCCGGCCAGGGTGGCGACGCGACCGTCGGGCTCGATCACCCGGATCCGGTCGTTGTAGGTATCGGCGACGTACACGCGCCCGCTGGCGTCGACCGCCACGCCCATCGGCGCATCGAACTGCGCCTCGGTGCCCGGTCCATCGCGATACCCGCGACGACCGTTGCCGGCGAGCGTGCTCACCGTTCCATCCGGATGCAGCTTGCGGATCGCATGGTTGCCGGTGTCGGCGACGTAGAGGTTGCCGGCCAGGTCCAGCGCCAACCCGGAGGGCGTGTCGAAGGCCGCCAGCCTGGCGGGACCGTCGAGGAAGCCTTCGCGCCCACCCGCCAGCGTGACCACGGTGCCGTCCGGGGCGATGCGGCGGATGCGGTTGCCCTCGCCCCCGTCGGCCACGAACAGATGGCCGTCGCGAGAGAGCGCCAGCCCCCAGGGGTCGGCGAAACGGGCGCGACGTCCCTCGCCGTCGAGCGTGCCGCGAATGCCCTCGCCCGCCAGCAGGCGCACCCGCGACGGCCCACCGATGGGGGTGGCGGGCGGTCCTGCGTCCTCGAAGCGCGGCAGGGGCGCCGGGGGAACGAACAGGAAGGTGGCCGCGAGGGCCGCGAAGGTCGTGGCGACGACCAGCCAGAGCCACGTGCTGCGGGTCATGCGATGGAAGATCCTCGGCCGGGACGCGACGACGGCCGCGATGACGTCCGATTCTATCCACCCGCGCACGCGGGGGGCGCCTCCTTGCCCGCGCCGATCGACCGGCGCCGGGATGCCTCAGCCCCCGGCGTGCCTCGTCATTGGGCCGCGCGGCAGCTCAGGCGCGTGCCATAGAAGTCGACGGTGGCTTCGCCCTGGTGCTCCCAGAACTCCACGCCCTCGCGTCCGTAACGGCTGCCGCTCGCGGCCGGCTGGGCGATGGCGATGGCCTGGTCGTCGCCCAGGGTCAGCACGGCCGCGCGCGGTTCGATGTCGTTGTAGAACGTCGCCGTGAAAGGCTGGCGATTGCCGTCGCAGGTGAACTCGACGGGCGTGGGCACCATCACCTCGCCGCTGTCGATCTGCAGTTCGACCAGGCGGGTCTGGTAGGCCTCGCGTATGCAGCGCTGCGTGTCCTCGGCCTTGCCGCACTCGTCGCGACCCTTGACCCAGCCGCGCTGCATGGCCTGGAGGCGATCGTGGTCCGCGCCCGAGGTCGCCGCCAGTCGCCGCCCGTACAGGGCCTCGAGTTCGCGATCGAGCGCAGCCAGCGCGGGGTCGGAACACACCATCTTCTCGCTCGAACTGCTGGCGCGGCTGCAGTCGAAGGAGGGACCGCTCGCGGGATCCGCGTCCGCCGGGGACATGATCGAGGGCGGGGCCAGGTCGGCGTCACTCATGCCTTCCGGCGCGCCGATGTCGTCGGCATCCATGCCCTCCGCCGCCCCCATCTCCGAGTCCGTCATGCCAACCGGCGCCGACGCGGCGTCGGCAGTGGCGGCCTCGTCGTCGCCCGCGGGGGCCTGGGGTTGGCAGGCGGCCAGGGCAAGGATGCCCAAGGCCAGGAAAAGCGGGGGGATGGCGTTCTTCACGGAAAACCTCCTTGGATTGGCTCTATTCCGGGCTGGAACGCGAAGCGTCCGCCGCGGCGCGTGAGCGTGGGGAAAAGGCCGGGCGCGTTCGTTCAGGCCGCAGTGCCGACGGGACAGCTGACACCGGTGCCCCCCAGCCCGCAATAGCCGCCGGGATGCTTGGACAGGTACTGCTGGTGTTCGTCTTCGGCGTAGAAGAACCGGGGTGCGGGATACACGATTTCGGTGGTGATCGCGCCCAGCCCTGCTTCGTCCAGGCGGGCCTGGAAGGCCTCGCGGCTGGCCAGCGCGGCGTCGTACTGGGCCTGGTCCGTGCAATGGATGACGGAGCGGTACTGGGTGCCCACGTCGTTGCCCTGGCGCATGCCCTGGGTCGGGTCGTGGCCCTCCCAGAACGCCTTCAACAGCACGCCGACACCGACCCTTGCAGGGTCGTAGACCACCCGGACCGCCTCGGTGTGACCGGTCTGCCCGCTACAGACCTCCCGGTACGTCGGGTTCGGCGTCTGCCCGCCGGCGTAACCGACCGCCGTGGTGACCACCCCGGGGATCGACCAGAACATCCGCTCCGCGCCCCAGAAGCAGCCCATGCCGAACTGCAGCCAGGCCAGGCCCTCGAAGTCGTCGCGAAGCGGCCGGCCGTGCACGTGGTGGGCATTGTGCAGCGGCAGGGGCTGGTCGCGACCCGGCAGCGCATCGCCGGGCGCGGGCAGGCGTTGTTTGTAGGCACCGATGCCGAGCATGGATCCTTCTCCATCGTTGTGGACAGGGGCGACGATCGGCGACCGCCGCGGGTTCGTTCAGTAGTGCAGGACCGCGTGCAGCGGCACGTCGCACGGCCACCGCGCGCGTCCGGCGAGCGCTTCGATCTCGATGACGACCGCCGCGCCGGCGACGCCGGCACCGAGGCGCCCGACCAGTTGATGGGCCGCGGCGAGGGTTCCGCCCGTCGCCAGCACGTCGTCGACGAGCAAGACGCGCCTGGCCCCCTGCAGCGCCCCCGCCGTGGCCTGCAGCCGGTCGGCGCCATACTCGAGCGCGTACTCGACCTCGACCACCGGAGGCGGCAGCTTGCCCGGCTTGCGCAGGGGCACGAAGCCGGCGTCGAGCCGACGCGCGAGGGCGGCGCCGAAGATGAAACCACGCGCCTCGATCCCGCAGACCGCCTCGATCCCGGCGGCATGCCACGGCGAGGCCAGCGCATCGATGCAGCCGGCAAAGGCCGCGGGGTCCGCCAGCAGGGGCGTCAGGTCGCGGAACAGCACGCCTGGGGACGGGAAATCCGGGACGTCCCTGACCTTGTCGCGCAAGGCCTCGATCGATGCCATCGCGGCCACGCTCAGGCCGGGACCCAGCCCGCGCCGTCGAGGGGCGCCGCGTCCGCGGCCGGGGTGGCATCGGCCTCGGCGATGGGCAGCGTGGCGACGATCTCGCTGGCCTCGGGCCAGGCGCTGTCGGGCACGCATACCGCGATCACTCCGAACAGGGGCAGCTCGCCCATGCCGCCGACGAGGTTCTCGCCGCGCAGGAACACGGGGATGCCGCTGTCCTCCAGGGCGTGCTTGACCAGGTGGGCATCGATCAGGTTGGCGGCTTCGTAGACGACCTTCATCGTCACACCTTATGCGAGGGGGCCTGAATCGAGCATACGCCTGCCGTCAAGGGGCGCGCGTCAACGCCGCCCCCGGCGGCGTAACCCGCTAAACTGGGCGATCCACCCCGCCTGTGCCCCACGCATGTCCGCCACGCCCGATCGTCCCGCCACCGCCCACCCCGCCACCGACCCGGCGCCCCCGAAGCAGGACTTCATCCGCCAGATCGTCCGCGACGACCTCGCGAGCGGCAAGCACACGGCGATCAAGACGCGCTTCCCGCCCGAGCCCAATGGCTACCTGCACATCGGCCACGCCAAGGCGATCTGCCTGGACTTCGGCATCGCCAGCGAGTTCGGCGGCGTATGCAACCTGCGCCTCGACGACACCAATCCCGCGAAGGAAGACCCCGAGTACGTGCGCGCCATCCAGGAGGACGTGCGCTGGCTGGGCTTCGAGTGGCATTCCCTGCGCCACTCCTCGGACTACTTCGAGGTGTATTACCTCGCGGCGGAGAAGCTCATCGCGCAGGGCGATGCGTTCGTCTGCGACCTGAGCGCGGAGCAGGTGCGCGAGTACCGCGGCACGCTGACCGAGCCGGGCCGCGACTCGCCCTGGCGCGATCGCGGCGTCGAGGAGAACCTGGACCTGTTCCGGCGCATGCGCGCGGGCGAGTTCGCCGACGGCACGCGCACGCTGCGCGCGAAGATCGACATGGCCAGCGGCAACATGAACCTGCGCGACCCCGCGCTGTACCGCATCAAGAAGGTCGCGCACCAGAATACCGGCGACGCCTGGCCGATCTACCCGATGTACGACTACGCGCACTCGCTGGGCGATGCCATCGAGGGCATCACCCACTCGTTGTGCACGCTGGAGTTCGAGGACCACCGCCCGCTCTACAACTGGTGCGTGGAGAAGGTCGACCTGGCCGGCTCGCCGGAACTGCTCAAGCCGCTGGTCGATGCCGGCCTGCCGATGGAAGCCAGTGCGCCGCGGCAGATCGAGTTCTCGCGCGCGAACCTCAACTACACGGTGATGAGCAAGCGCAAGCTGATGGCGCTGGTCCAGGCCGGCCTGGTCGACGGCTGGGACGACCCGCGCATGCCGACCCTGCAGGGCATCCGCCGCCGTGGCTATACACCCGCGTCGCTGCGCCTGTTCGCCGAACGGCTGGGCATCAGCAAGCAGAACTCGGTCATCGACTACTCGGTGCTGGAGGGTTGCCTGCGCGAAGACCTGGACGCGGCCGCGCCGCGCCGCATGGCGGTCATCGAGCCGCTCAGCCTGGTCCTCACCAACCTGCCCGACGGGCACGAGGAATCGCTGGCCTTCCCGAACCACCCCAAGGACGAAAGCTTCGGCGAGCGCCAGGTGCCGTTCTCCAACCGGTTGTGGATCGAACGCGAGGATTTCGCCGAGGTGCCGCCCAAGGGCTTCAAGCGCCTGGTCCCCGGCGGTGAAGTCCGCCTGCGCGGCGCCGGCATCGTCAAGTGCGACGAGGTCGTCAAGGACGCGAACGGCGACATCGTCGAGCTGCGCGGCAGCCTCGATCCGGAGTCGCGGCCGGGCATGGAAGGCGCCAACCGCAAGATCAAGGGCACCATCCACTGGGTCAGCGCCACCCACGCGGTGGCGGCCGAGATCCGGCTGTACGACCGCCTGTTCGACGTCGCCGATCCCGATGACGACACCGACGGCAAGACCTACCAGGACCACATCAACCCGGACTCGCGCCGGGTGGTCACCGGCTACGTCGAGCCCGCAGCCGCATCGGCGGCGCCCGAGCAGGCGTTCCAGTTCGAGCGCATGGGCTATTTCAGCGCGGACCGCAAGGACCACGCGCCCGGTGCGCCGGTGTTCAACCGCGCCGTGACCCTGCGCGACACCTGGGCCAACAAGGGCTGAACGCAAGGACGACGCCGTGCAGGGGGCTGTCGTACCCTGCACGCACGGGCTCGCCCGGCGGCACGCCGGGCACCGGAACCGCCAGGGAGCTTGCCATGCTTGATGCATCCACAGCGCGCACCGCCGCGCGCCGCCGCGACCGGGCCGGACATGTCCGGTACCGGGCCCTCCTGCTTGCCGCCCTGATGCTCGCGCTGGGTGCCTGCGCGGCGCCCTCGGGCGAGACCGCGGTCGCGGGGGCGCAAGGGCCGGGCACGGCCGCCGAGCCCGCCCCTCCCCAGGCGCCGCCGGTCGTCGCGCCCGGGGCATCAACCCTTCCTCCGCAGCCCGACGCGCCACACGCGCCATCGACGGATGCCGAGGCGCCCGCTCCGGCGCAAGGCCCCGTCCAGGTCGATCGCAGTTGCCGGACCGACGCCGATTGCACGGTGAAGAACGTCGGCAACTGCTGCGGTGCGTACCCGGCCTGCGTCAACGTCGACAGCCCCACCGATCCCGAGGGCGTGCGCGCGGCCTGCGCGAAGGACGGCATGATGTCGACCTGCGGTTTCCGCGAGATCCAGGGCTGCCAGTGCGTCGCCGGCAGCTGCACGGCCAACGACAACGGCGTACAGCTCCAGTAAGCCCGACGCCGACGAGGTTCCCGATGCTGTATGCACAGGTCCACCTGACCCTGCCCGCCTGGGTCCACGAAGCCGTGGACACCCGGGCGGTCCACCCCATGGACGAGGACAAGGTCGCGCTGGCGATCGCGCTGTCGCGGCGGAACATCGACGCCGGCAGCGGCGGCCCCTTCGGCGCCGCCGTCTTCGGCGCGGACGATCGCATCATCGCGATCGGGGTGAATCGCGTACTGCCGCACAGCTGCTCGCTGGCCCATGCCGAAACCATGGCCTACATGCTGGCCCAGCAACGCACCCAGCGCGTGCGCCTGAACCTGGACGCGCAGGGCCAGCCGGCCGGTCCGATCACCCTGGCCACGTCCTCGCAGCCCTGCTGCCAATGCTATGGCGCGACGGTCTGGGCAGGAATCGACCGCCTGCTCATCGGTGCGCGCAGCGAAGACGTCGAAGCGCTGACCGACTTCGACGAAGGGCCGTTGCCCGTGGACTGGGTCGGGGCGCTGGAACAACGCGGCATCGAGGTCGTGCGCGACATCCAGCGCGATGCCGCGTGCGACGTGCTGCGTCGCTACGGGGAACTCGACGGCCCCCGCTACTGAGTCCGGCCGCGTCGCCGACCCGGTCGCGCCACGGGGATGCGATCATGGGGGCCGTTCCCGCTTCCCATCGCCATGAGCATCGACGCCCTGTTCTGCCATTGCCGCCCCGGCTTCGAGCCCGAGCTCGCCGCCGAGCTGGCCGAGCGCGCCGCCCTGCTCGGCCATGCGGGGTATCCGAAGGCGGCCCGGGGCAGCGGGCATGTCGAGTTCATCAGCGACGAAGCTGCGCAACTGGCGCGTCGCCTGCCCTTCGCCGACCTCGTCTTCGCCCGCCAGAAGCTGTTGCGCCTGGCCGACCTCCGTGGCCTGGACCCGAAGGACCGGATCAGCCCGATCCTGGCGGCGCTGGAAGCCAACGTGCCGGTGCGCGACGGGCCGCCGTTCGGCGAACTCTGGGTCGAACACCCCGACTCCGACGAGGCCCGGCCGCTTTCCGGTCTCGCGCGCAGCTTCGGCAACGCATTGCGTCCGGCGCTGCGCAAAGCAGGCTGGCTGAGCCCGCGCGACGATGCACGTCGCTCGCGCCTGCACGTGGTGTTCCTCGCCGGCGACCACGCCGTGCTCGGCCGCAGCCACCCTGGCGACAGCGCGCCCTGGCCGCAGGGCATCCCGCGCCTGCGGATGCACGCCGATGCGCCCAGCCGCTCGGCGCTGAAGCTGGAAGAGGCGTTGATGACCTTGCTGGACGACGACGAACGCGACGCCCGGCTGCGCGACGGCCTGCGCGGCGCGGACCTGGGCGCGGCCCCGGGCGGCTGGACCTGGGTGATGCTGCGCCACGGCCTGCACATGACCGCCATCGACAACGGGCCGATGCGCACGCACCTGTTCGATACCGGTCGACTCGAACACCTGCGCGTGGACGGCTTTCGCTGGCAACCGGAGACGCCGCTGGACTGGATGGTCTGCGACATGGTCGAACAGCCCCGGCGCGTGGCCGCGCGCATGGCCGATTGGTTGCGCGAGGGCTGGTGCGCGCAAACGGTGTTCAACCTCAAGCTGCCGATGAAGAAACGCTGGGACGAGACCCGACAGTGCCTCGACCTGTTCCAGGCCCAGGCCGGCCGTCCGCTCGTGGTGCGTGCCCGCCAGCTGTACCACGACCGCGAGGAAATCACGGTCTACGCGCGACCCGCCTGACGCGGTCTGCGTAGCCTCGTTGCGGGCTGGATGTCGTGCCACCCGCGGTTCAGCGGAGGTTCCCGAATTTGACACCGGATTGACCCCCGCCTGCCTAGCGTTCGTGGCGTCCCAACGAGGAGTCCACGACGATGATCCGCTCACGCCAAGTCCATGCCGCGCAGCCCAACGCTATCCACGCGCGCTCCCTGCTCGCCGTCGCGCTGTTCGCCGGCCTCGCCATGACCGGCGCCCCGGCGTTCGCCCAGGCCCAGTCCGAGGTCGTGGCCAAACAGGATGCCGGTGCCGAGGCCGAGATCGCCGTCGGCGAGGCCCGTGCCGCGCGGCAGCAGGCCGCCGCCGCGCAGGAAGCCGCCGAGGCCGCTGCACGGACCCGTGATGCCGGCGCGCTGTCGGCCCATGGCGCCGCCAGCGCGCAGGCCCAGGCCCACGTCGCGACCCAGTCTTCGATCAACGCCGAGCAGGCCGCCAACGAAGCCGCCAATGCGGCCAACCGGGCGCTCGGCGCGCAAACGGTCGCCAAAAGCGGGACCAACCCGGTCGCCGCCGCCTACGAGGCGCGCGAAGCGGCCAACGAGGCGGCCAATGCCACGGCCGCGGCGATCCTTGCGACGTCGCAGGCGCAGGCCGCCGCCGAGGCGACCGCCGAAGCGGCGACCGCCACGCCGGCACCGGCGGCAGTGGCCGCGGTCCCTGAACCCGTCGCCCCGCAACTGACCGTGCGCTCGATCCCCTCCGGCCAGGCCGTGGCGTTCCCGGCGGCCGACTTCGGCGTGCTCGATGGTGACCGCGATGCATACCTGAGCGCCACCGAGGCCTCGGCCCACGTCGCCGTGGCGGAACATTTCCAGCGCATCGACGCCGATGCCGACGGGCGCCTGTCGACGACGGAGTTCGAAGCCTGGGCGAACGTGCGCTGATCGCACACCCTGCGCGCGGCCTGCCCGATGGGTGGGCCGCGCCTTCGTCCGTCAGATCCCCGCGGCGCGACGCCAGAGGGCGTGGGTCGCCGGCGCCCACCTGCCCAGGAGGCCCATCGCGGGCCCACGCAACAGCGTGGGCAACACCGCGTCGTTCGAGAACAGGCGGTTGAGCCCGTCGAAGGCATGCGCGGCGAGGGCGTTCTCGCTGCGCCGCACGCGTGCCCAGCGGGCGAGCCGCGATGGCGCGGCGATGTCCGTGCCGCGACGCGACGCATCGCGCACGACCGCGCGTAGCGCGGTCACATCGCGCAGCCCCAGGTTGACGCCCTGTCCGGCGAGCGGATGGACGACATGGGCGGCGTCCCCGACCAGGGCGACACGCCCCGCCAGGCAGGTTTCGGCCAGTTGCCGCTTGAGCGGAAACGCCGCGCGGGCCGATACCGACGCCATCGGGCCCAGCGGGCCGTCGAAGGCGCGATCCAGTTCGAGCAGGAAGGCGGTTTCATCGATGTCCCGCAGCCGCAGGGCTTCGGCTTCGGGCAGCGTCCAGACGATCGAGCTGCGATGACCGCCCTCCCCTTCGAACGGCAGGAAGGCCAGCGGACCGCTGGGCAGGAAGCGCTGCCAGCATGTCGCCTGGTGCGGCCGTCCATGGTCGACGAAGGCCACCAGGCCGCTCTGGCCGTGGTCTCGCACGCGCGTGTCGATCCCCGCCATGGCGCGGAGCTGCGAGTCCCCGCCGTCGGCGGCGAGCACCAGGCGCGCGCGCAGGCGCAGGCCCGATTCGAGTTCCAGGGCGGCGCTGTCGGCGTCCTGCTCCAACTCGCGCACGCGCTCGGGGCAATGCAGCTGCACGCCGGCCGGCGCGAGCGCGGCCCACAGGCGGTCGACCAGCAGCGCGTTCTCGACGATCCAGCCAAGTTCGCGCCGGGCCAGGGCGTCGGCATCGAAGACCAGGGGCGCGCCACCACCGGCATCCCACACCCGCATGGCGCGATAGGGTTGCGCGCGTGCGGCGACCACCCCCGACCATATGCCCAGGTCGTCGAAGAAGGCGGCATTGTCCGGCGCGAAGGCATACACGCGCAGGTCGGGGGCATCGGCCCGCCAGGGCTGCGGCGCCCGTGCCTCCACGAGCGCCACGCGCAGGCCGTCGCGCGCGAAGGCCAGGGCCGCGGCCGCGCCGACCACGCCGGCACCGACCACGACGACGTCGTAGAGGTCACGGCGACTCATGCCCGCCCTCCCTCGCGGCACAGGGCGGGCACGTGGCCGCGATAGCCCAGCGCGCCGCCCACCAGGGACGCCTGCACCGAGGGCAGGCGATCGAGCGCGAACATGCCGAGGCTCCGCACGGGGCCGAGCAACGGCGAAGGATTGGCGCTGAGGCGGGCCAGGCCATCGGACAGTGCCACCGTTTCGTCGCGGTCGACGCGGCGGCGTTCGACGTACGCCTCGAGCAGCGCGCGGTCGCCGCAGTCGGCGTGCGGGTCGGCCGCGCGGGCCGCACCGATCAGCTCGGCCAGCGTCAACGCGTCCCGCAGGCCCAGGTTGAAGCCCTGCGCGCCGACCGGGTGGATGGTCTGGGCGGCGTTGCCGACCAGCACGGCGCGCGGGGCCACGCTGCGTTCGGCCAGCAGCCGGATTGCCGGGTACATGCTGGGCCGACCGCAGGACAGGAAGCGACCGACGCGCCAGCCGAAGGCGTCCTGTGCGCGCGCCAGGAACGCCGGTTCGTCCAGCGCGGCGACGGCGTCGGCCTCGGCGCTGTCGACACCATGGACCAGGCCGAAATGACGGTCGCCGCGAGGCAGCAGGGCCGTCGGCCCATGCTCGCCGAGGCGCTCGTAGGCGGTACCGTCGGGCGCGCGCTCGGTGCGCAGACGGGTCACGAACAGGGTCTGCCGGTAGTCATGGCTGTCGGATTGGATGCCCAGCGCCTCGCGCACCTGGCTGCGGGTACCGTCGGCGGCGACGAGCAGCCGCGCGTGCAGGACGCGCTCGCCGCCCTGGTCGGCGACGCGTACCGAGCGATGGCGCGCCAAAGGCGAATCCTCCAGGCCGACGAAGCGCACCGGCCGGTAGCGCACCAGCGACGGCAGTTCGGACAGGCGGGCCTCCAGCGCATCGCCGAAATCGCGCGCGACCACGACCTGGCCGAAGGCCTCCCGGCCATGCGCGGCGGCATCGAGGGTGGCGCGTCCGAAGTCGCCACGGCGGCTGACGTGGATGCGCCGGATCGGGCCGCTCGGCGCGTGCAGCTTCTGCATGACCTCGAGCGCGGTCAGCGCATTGACGGTCGCCTCGGCGAAACTCAGGTTGCGTTCGTCGAAGACCGCCGGCAGCGAACCCGGCGGCGCGGCTTCGATCAGGCCCACGTCAAGGCCATGGCGCTCGAGCGCGATGGCCAGGCTGGCACCGACCAGGCCGCCGCCGACGATCAATACGTCGTGGCAGGGCCCGGGCGTCGATCCGGAAGTCGCGGGGGGCTGGGAATCTGTCGCCATGTCCTGTCTATCGGGTGTCCTGTCCGGCTTGCGGGGAGTGCGGGTGCGGTGTTCGCCCGGGGGGCAACCCGGTCGACATGGTGCCATGCAACACGCATCCACCGGGTGAGCGCGCCAGCTGCGGTATGCTAACGGCTTCCCGTCCGCACCCCAGTCACCGCCCCATGAACCGTAGCACCCCGCTTGCCCCGCCCCCCTCAGACTCGCCCCGCCGGGGCACCTTCGCGGCCGGGCCGCTGGTGCTGGTCGCGTTCATCCTGGTGGCCGCGCTGACCCGCGTCCTCCCGCACCCGCCGAATTTCTCGCCGGTGGCGGCGATCGCCCTGTTCGGCGGCGCCTATTTCGCCTCGCGCCAGTGGGCGTTCATCGTGCCGCTGGCGGCGATGCTGCTGTCTGACCTGGTCCTGGCCTCGATCAACGGAGGCCTTTACGCCAGCTGGTTCGGCGGCTTCGGCATCTGGCTCGGCTACGCCTGCGTGGCGCTGGTGACGGCGCTGGGACTGCGCCTGCGCGGCAAGGTCAGTGGCTTCCGCGTGCTGGGCCACGCCCTGGCCGGGTCGGTGCTGTTCTTCGCGGTCAGCAACTTCGGGGCCTGGCTGGCCGACCCGACGTATCCTGCGACGGTGGGCGGCCTGGGCATGGCGTATACCGCCGGCATCCCGTTCTTCCAGTGGACGGTGCTGGGCACCCTGTTCTACTCGGCCCTGTTGTTCGGCGGCTTCGCGCTGCTGCGCCATCGCCTGCCGGCGCTGCGCGCGCAGACGGCCTGAGCCCCGCATCCCAGTCCGCGCATGGGTAACCGGCTCTCGAAGATCTACACGCGCACCGGCGACGACGGCAGCACGGGCCTGGGCGATGGCAGCCGCACCGGCAAGGACTCCGCCCGGGTCGCTGCCTACGGCACCGTCGACGAAGCCAACTCCTGCATCGGCATGGTGCTGGCCAGCGATGTCCCGGACGACGTCCGCGAGCTGCTGACCGCCGTGCAGCACCAGATGTTCGACCTGGGCGGCGAGCTGTGCATCCCGGGCCATGCGGCGATCACCGGCGAGGACATCGATCGCCTCGAAGCCCGCCTCGACGCCTTCAACGCACCGCTGCCGGCGCTCAAGGACTTCATCCTGCCCGGGGGCGGCGAGGCGGCGGCGCGCTGCCACGTCGCCCGCACGGTGGTCCGACGGGCCGAGCGCGAAACCGTCGCGCTCGCCCGCGTCGAGGCCGTGCGCCCGGAAGCCATCCGCTACCTGAACCGCCTGTCCGACCTGCTCTTCGTGCTGGCCCGCGTCCTCGCCCGGGCCAGCGGCCACGGCGAGGTCCTGTGGAACCACGACCGCCGCCAGGCCTGATCGCACCGAGCCCGGCCCCGTGATGCGCATCTATTCCCATCCGGCCTGCCTGCTGCACGATCCCGGCGCCGGCCATGCCGAGCAGCCTGCCCGCCTGCGCAGCGTCATCGATGCGCTGCGCGAGGCGTTCCCCGCGCTGGACTGGCACGACGCCCCCTGCGCATCGCGTGGCCAGCTGCTGCGCGTCCACGACGATGGCCTGCTGGCACTCGTGCTGGACACGCCCCTGCCCGACGGGCAACCGATCCCGCTCGATCCCGACACCGTGCTGGGCCCCCACTCGGCCGAGGCGGCGCTGCGCGCCGCGGGGGCCGGCGTGGCCGCGGTCGACGCCGTGCTGGGCACGGGGCCGGCGACCGTGTTCTGCGCGGTCCGGCCGCCGGGCCACCACGCCACCGACACCGTCGCCATGGGCTTTTGCCTGTTCAACAACATCGCCGTGGCGGCGGCCCACGCGATCGAGCGCCATGGCCTGGCACGCGTGGCCGTGGTCGATTTCGACGTCCACCACGGCAACGGCACCCAGGCCATCTTCGCCTCCGATCCGCGCGTGATGTACCTGAGCTCGCACCAGATGCCCCTGTACCCCGACAGCGGCCATGCCGACGAGCGTGGCGTGGGCAACGTCGTCAACGCGCCGCTGGCGCCGGGATCGGGCAGCGAAGCCTTCCGCCACGCCTGGCGCGATACCCTGCTGCCCGCGCTGGACGGCTTCCGCCCGCAGTTGCTGCTCGTATCGGCGGGCTTCGACGCCCACCGGCGCGATCCGCTTGCCCAGATCGAGCTCGAGGCGACCGACTTCGAGTGGCTGACCGGTGAGTTGCTGGCCATCGCCCGGCGCCACGGCGGTGGTCGCGTGGTCTCCATGCTCGAGGGCGGCTACGACCTGCAGGCGTTGCGCGAATGCAGCGTCGCGCACGTCGGCGCCCTGGCAGGCGCGCGCCCGTAACGCCGGACACACACCGCCTTCGACAACATGAACGGCGGGGCTGCGGGCGTCATTGCCGCCCCACCACCGATGCGGCAAGCTAACCGCCGCTTGACCTCCAAAGCCGGAAAACCGCGTGCGCAAATCCCTTCGCCTGCTCCCCCTCTCACTCTGCATCGCCCTGGCCCTGCCGGTCCAGGCCGCCGAAGACGAGGAAGACTGGAGCCTGTGCCCGGTCGGCGACGCCATCCCCGCCTTCGACGACGCGCCCGCCACCGACGCGAACCCGGCCGAACGCCCCAACGCGCCCACTGACATCGAGGGTGGCACCCTGTCGCGGGCCGCCACCGGCGAGAACGTGATCGTCCAGGACGATGTCCGCCTGGTGCGCGGCGACCAGTTCCTGAATACCGACGCGCTGACCTACAACGAGGAAACCGGCGACTACAGCGCCGAGGGCGGCGTGCGCTACCAGGATTCCGGCCTGCGCATCGTTGCCGAGAAGGCCACCGGCAACCAGAACTCCGACACGCATACCATCAGCGACCTGCGATACCAGCTGGTGGAGCGGCGCGGCAACGGGGGCGCCGAGCGCATCGAACTCAGCGGCGAGCAGGGCGCGCTGGTCGGCTCGACCTACACCACCTGCGTGCCCGGCCACGAACAGTGGCAACTTCGCGCGCACCGCATCGACATCAACACCGAGGAAGGCATGGCGGTCGCGCGCAATGCCGTCCTGCGGGTCGGGAAGGTGCCAATCCTCTACGTGCCCTGGTTCATGTTCCCGACGGACGACCGCCGCCGCAGCGGCCTGCTGTATCCGTCGATCTCGGTATCCGGCCGCGATGGCTTCGACTGGGAACAGCCGATCTACTGGAACATCGCGCCCAATTACGACGCGACGATCACCCCGCGCATCATGACCGATCGCGGCGCGCAGCTGGGCACCGAGTTCCGGTGGCTGTACCCGGAAGGCCGTGGCGAGGTCTACGGCGAATGGATGCCGACCGACAAGCTGCCCGGACGCGAACCGCGCGATTACCTGTTCTATCCAAATGGCCTGCCGATCCCCGGCGCGACCCTGCCCGAGGACGACCGCGGCCTGTTCCGGCTCAAGGCCCTGCACAACCTGGACGACAGCTGGTTCGGCGGCAACTGGCACGCCCGCGCCAACCTGGGCTGGGTCAGCGACACGCACTACCTGGACGACTTCAGCAACAGCCTGTTCGGCCGCTCGTCCTATTCCCTGGTCAGCACGGTCGGCCTGTATGGCCGCGGCCGCTACTGGGACGCGGGCCTGATGGCCGACCACCAGCAGCTCACCGACTACACCGTCAGCGAGGCGAGCCTGGCCTACGACCGCCTGCCACGCGCCTACCTGAACTGGTCTCAGCCTTTCGGCCGCTGGTTCGAGGCGGGCGTCAACGCCGAGGCCGTCGGCTTCAGGCACGACGTCCGCAACGAAGGCAGCCGGCTGGACATCAAGCCCTACGTCAGCATGCCGCTGGAGGGCAACAGCTGGTTCCTGCGTCCCACCCTGGCCTGGCGCTACACCACCTACGACCTCGACGAGAACCTCACCGCGATCGCCGGCGACAAGTCGCCCAGCCGAAGCATGCCCATCTTCTCCGTCGACGCGGGCCTGTTCTTCGACCGCAACACCGAGATCGGCGGCGAGCGCTACCTGCATACGCTCGAGCCGCGGATCTACTACCTGAACGTGCCCTATCGGGACCAGACGGGCCTGCCCAGCTTCGATACGCGGCCGATGACCTACAGCTGGGGCCAGCTGTTCCGCGACAACCGCTACACGGGCGCGGACCGCCAGACCGACGCCAACCAGATCACCACCGCGCTGACCACGCGCCTGATCAGCGAGGACGACGGCCGCGAGCGCCTGGCCGCCAGCATCGGCCAGATCCAGTACCTGGACGACGTCCGCACCACCCTGGGACGCGAGCAGCCCATCGAGAAGGGCAAGTCGGCGTGGATCGCCGACATCAGCGTGTCGCCGAACGACCGCTGGAGCATCGACGCCGGCTACCAGTGGGACCCGAAGTTCCGCGGCGAGGACCTCGCCAGCCTGCGCGTACGCTACCTGCTCGACAACAGCGGGGTGGTCAACCTGGGCTACCGCTACCGCCTCGACCCCACCTCCCGCGAGGACCTGCTGGAACAGGTGGACTTCTCCTTCCTGTATCCGGTCAACGAGAACTGGAGCCTGGTGGGGCGCTACTACTACTCGCTGCTGGACGACAAGCTGCTCGAGTCCATCGCCGGCGTGCAATGGGAAAGCTGCTGCCTGGCGGTGCGCCTGATCGCACGGCGCTACATCCGCAACCGCGACGGCGACCTGAACGACTCCCTGCGCCTTGAGTTCGAACTCAAGGGCCTGGGCTCGGCCGGCCAGAAGACGGAGCGCGAATTGCGCCGTGCTATCCTCGGCTATGACCGTGACGACCTGTACCTGGTCCCGCCGTCCCTCATCACCGACGACAACGTCGAATCGTCTCCTGATCCGATCCTATGAAGAAACTCCTTGCCTGTGCCCTCGCCGCGGCCCTCTCGGCGACCTCCGTCCAGGCCCAGCAGGCGCCACCCTCCAGCCAGGTCCAGCCGATCGACGGCATCGTCGCCATCGTGGACGAGGACGTCGTGCTGCGCAGCGAGCTCGATCGGGCCATGCAGAACATCCTCTCGCAGTACGCCGGCCGCGAGGCGCAGCTGCCGCCGCGCGACGTGCTCGAGCGGCAGGTGATCGAGCGCCTGGTCCTGCTCAAACTGCAGGTCGCGCGTGCCGAGAGTTCGGGCGTGCGGGTCACCAGCCAGGAAGTCGACCAGGCCCTGGCCAACATCGCCGGCCAGAACGGCATCAGCATCGACCAGCTGAGCGCCCAGCTCGCCCGCGACGGCAGCACCTTCGACGAGTTCCGCACGTCCATCCGCGAGGAACTGCTCGTCCAGAAGATGCGCCAGCGCTACGCCCAGACGCGCGTTTCGGTGAGTGACGCGGAGATCGACGCGGCCATGGAGGCCCAGCAGGCCGGCGGCGTCCAGTACCGCCTGGCACACATCCTCGTGGCCCTGCCCGAGGGCGCGACGCCGGAGCAGATCAAGACCGCCCAGGGCAAGATCGATGGCATCAAGTCCCTGCTCGACCGTGGCGAGATGGACTTCGCGGCGGCCGCCGTGCGCTATTCCGACAGCCCCAACGCGCTGGAAGGCGGCGACCTGGGCTGGCGCAGCAGCGACGAGATCCCGAGCGCTTTCGTGCAGATGGTCAGCAACATGAGTCCGGGGCAGGTCAGCGACCCGCTCCGCGGCCCCAGCGGCTTCCAGCTGCTGCAGATGGTCGAATCGCGCAACGCCAGCCAGGACGCCAGCGGCCAGACCGTCACCCAGTACAAGGCCAGCCACATCCTGGTCCGGGTCGACGAGCAGACCAGCGACGCCGAGGCCAAGGCGAAGATCGACACCCTCGCCGCGCGCCTCGCCGGCGGCGCGGATTTCGCCGAACTGGCCGGGCAGGAGTCCCAGGACCTCAACAGCAAGGTCCGCGGCGGCGACCTGGGCTGGTTCAACGCCGACGCCTTCGGGCTCGAGTTCGGCGGACAGATCACCCGCCTTGGCGACGACGAGGTCTCCCAGCCCTTCCGCACCTCCACTGGCTGGCACATCATCAAGCGGACCGGATCGCGCCAGACCGACGTCAATGCGCAGAACAAGCGCAACCAGATCGCGGAGACCATCGGTCGCCGCAAGCTGGAGGACGAGTGGAACCGCTACCTGCGCGAACTGCGCGGCGAGGCCTACGTGGACATCCGCGTCGGACCGCAAGCCGCAGACAACGCCACCGGCGGCTGACATGGCCCCCGTGCCCCGGCTCGCGCTGGTGCCCGGCGAGCCGGCCGGCGTCGGGCCGGAGCTTTGCGTCCGCCTGGCCCAGCGCCCGCGCGACCATCACCTGACTGTATTCGCCGACGCCGACGTCCTCGACGAGGCCGCCAGCCGCCTCGACCTGCCCCTGCGGCTGGTGGCGGGCGACGAGGCGGACGGACAGCGTCCGGGGACCCTGGTCCTGCACGAAGTCGCCAATGCCGTCGCCAGCCGTCCCGGCGTCCTCGACCCGCGCAATTCGCCCGCCGTCATCGACGCCCTGGTGCAGGCCGCCGACGCCTGCCAGCAGGGGCGATTCGACGGCCTGGTCACCGGTCCGGTGCACAAGGCGGGCATCAACGAAGGCGGCATTGCCTACACGGGGACGACCGAACTGCTGGCCGGACGTGCCGGGCTCGACGTGGTGATGATGCTGGCCAACGACATCGTCCGCGTCGCCCTGGCCACCACCCACCTGCCCCTGCGCGAGGTGGCGACGGCAATCACCCGTCCCGGCCTCGAACGCAGCCTGCGCGTGCTGCACGGCGCCCTGCGCGGCGACTTCGGCATCGCCGAGCCGGTGATCGCGGTGCTCGGCCTCAACCCGCACGCCGGCGAGGCCGGCCACCTGGGTCGCGAGGAAATCGACACGATCGGGCCGGTGATGGACGGCCTTCGGGCCGAAGGCATGCGCCTGGTGGGCCCCCTGCCCGCCGATACCGCCTTCCTGCCGGCCAAACTGCGGGGCTTCGATGCGGTGCTGGCCATGTACCACGACCAGGGCCTGCCGGTGCTCAAGTACAGTGGGTTCGAGCAGGCGGTCAACATCACGCTTGGCCTGCCCTATCCGCGCGTCGCGGTGGACCACGGCACTGCACTGGAGCTGGCCGGCAGCGGCCGCGCCGACCCCTCCAGCCTGTTCGCAGCCGCCGATGCCTGTGCCGGCTTCGCCCGTGCCCGACTGCACGCCCGCACCACCGGGGATCCACGATGAACCGACGATCCGGCAACGACCACCGCGGCGCGCGTACGGAAGGCAGGCCGGCCTCGAAGGGCTTCGCCGCCGAGGCGAAGAAGCACCTCGGCCAGCACTTCCTGCACGAGCGCGGCATCATCGACAAGATCGTGCAGGCGGTGGATCCGCGGCCGGAAGACCGCCTGGTCGAGATCGGTCCCGGCCAGGGCGCGATCACGTTCCCCCTGCTGGACCGGCACGGGCGGCTGACGGTGATCGAGTTCGATCGCGACCTGATCTTCCCGCTCACCGAGGCGGCGCGGGCGCATGGCACCCTGCGGATCATCCACCGCAACGTGCTCGACGTGGACTTCACCGCGCTGGCCGGCGAGGAGGGTCCGCTGCGGCTGGTCGGCAACCTGCCCTACAACCTGTCCTCGCCGATCCTGTTCCACGCGCTCGAGCACGCCGCGGTCATCCGCGACATGACGTTCATGCTGCAGAAGGAAGTCGTCGACCGCATGGCGGCCGGCCCCGGCAGCAAGACGTATGGCCGCCTGAGCGTGATGCTGCAGGCCAGCTGCGAGGTCGTGCCCCTGTTCAACGTGCCCCCTGGGGCCTTCAGCCCGCCACCCAAGGTTGACTCGGCGGTGGTGCGGCTGGTGCCGCGGCCCGCCGACAGCATAGGCGTGGACGATCCGGTCCGTTTCGCCGCCGTCGTGCGCGATGCCTTCGGCCAGCGCCGCAAGACGCTGCGCAACGCCCTGTCGCAGCAATGCACGGCCGCCGAGATCGAAGCCGCGGGCATCCGCCCCGACCTGCGCGCCGAGCAACTCGAGGTGGCCGACTTCATCCGCCTCGCCAATCGACTCCACGACTGAACGCCCCGCCGGCGCGCGCGGCTCATCGCCCTTGCCGCGCCGGGTACACTGTCACCATGAACCCCCCGACCGAATACGTCTTCGACATCGAAGTCGCCACCCGCTACCTCGACGACCAGTCCGAACCCGAGCAGGACCGATACGTCTTCGCCTACACCATCAACATCCGCAACCGCGGTTCCATGCCCGCGCGCCTGGTCGCCCGGCACTGGATCATCACCGATGCCAACGGCAAGGTGCAGGAAGTCGAGGGCGAGGGCGTGTTGGGTGAACAGCCCTGGTTGCAGCCGGGCGAGAACTTCGAATACACCTCCGGCGCCATGCTCGAGACCGACCTGGGCACGATGGAGGGGCACTACCGGATGCTCGCCGACGACGGCACCCACTTCGATGCCCCCATCCCCGTGTTCACCCTGACCGTGCCGCGCACGCTGCACTGAGGGGAGGACCGGGATGAGCATCTGGGCCATCGGCGACCTGCAGGGTTGCTACGACGCCACCCAGCGCCTGCTGGAGAAGATCGCGTTCGACCCGGCCGATGACCGGCTGTGGTTCTGCGGCGACCTGGTCAACCGCGGCGGCCAGTCCCTGGAAACCCTGCGGCTGGTCCACTCCCTGCGCGAGCAGAGCGTCGTGGTCCTGGGCAACCACGACCTGTCGCTGCTGGCGATCGGGCAGCGCAGCGAGGAAGAGCAACGCAAGGTCAACCCGGACCTGCAGCGCGTCGTGCTGGCCGAGGACCGGGACACCCTGCTCGACTGGCTGCGCATGCAGAAGCTCTGCCACGTCGACCGCAAGCTGGGCTGGATGATGGTGCATGCCGGCCTGGCGCCGAAGTGGACCCCGGCCATGGCCGAGCGCCACGCGCGCGAGGTGGAGCAGAAGCTGCAGGGCGACCAGTTCCGTCGCCTGCTCAAGAACATGTACGGCGACGGCCCGGTCTGGAATCCGCGCCTGACCGGCACCGACCGCCTGCGCGCGATAATCAACATCATGACCCGCCTGCGCTATTGCACGCCGCGCGGCCGCATCTCGTTCGAGGAGAAAGGCACCCCCGGCACGCAGCCCGCGGGCCTCTATCCCTGGTTCGAGGTACCCGGCCGCGCCGAGCGCGACCTGAAGATCGTATGCGGCCACTGGTCGACGCTGGGCCTGTTCATGGGTTACGGCGTCCATGCGCTCGATACCGGCGCCGTGTGGGGCGGCAAGCTCACCGCCATGCAGCTCGATGGCGAGGACGTGCGGATCGTGCAGGTGCCGGGCCGCGACGAGCCCGCGCCGCCGCCGCGCCAGCGCCAGAAACCACGCAACGAGCGCGGCCCGCGCCGATAGCCGCCGCGCCGCCCGGCGGCCTAGGCCGGCAGGCGCTCGTAATCGACGAACGCGTAGTCGAAGGCGTGGCGATCGTCGGCGCGATGCGACTCCCGTGCCACGATGCGCCAGTCCGCGGGATCGAAGCGCGGGAAGAAAGCGTCGGCGCCGGCCACTTCGGTAGCGACATGGGTGAGCCGCAGGCGCGCGGCCAGCGGCAGGCACAGGGCATAGACCTCGCCTCCGCCGATGACGCACAGTTGCGCGGCGGCATCGGCCGCGGCGAGGGCCCGGGCCTCGTCCACGCTGGCCACGGCCTGCATGCCCTCGAACGGCACCCGGCCGCTGCGCGTCAGCACCAGGTTGCGACGCCCGGGCAGCGCGCGCCCCAGCGACTCCGCGGTGCGTCGCCCCATCAGCAGCGGATGCCCCAGGGTGATCGCCTTGAAGCGCTTGAGGTCGGCGGGGAGGCGCCACGGCAGGTCGTTGTCGCGCCCGATTGCATGCCGGCGGTCGAGCGCGGCGACCAGGACCAGTTCGACCGCGTCGTCGGCGCTCAAACCGCCACCGGCGCCCTGATCGCCGCTTGCGGTGAATAGCCTTCGATGGCGATGTCCTCGTAACGGAACGCGAAGAGATCCTCGATCGCCGGATTGAGCACCAGCCGGGGAAGCGGCCCCGGGGTCCGCGACAGTTGTTCGCGGGCCTGCTCGAAATGGTTGGAGTACAGGTGGGCGTCGCCGAGGGTATGCACGAAGTCGCCCACGCCCAGCCCGCAGACCTGCGCCACCATGTGCGTGAGCAGGGCGTAACTGGCGATGTTGAACGGCACGCCGAGGAAGATGTCGCCGCTGCGCTGGTACAGCTGGCAGCTGAGCTTGCCGTCGACGACGTAGAACTGGAACAGCGCGTGGCAGGGCATCAGCGCCATCTCGGGCAGCTGGGCGACGTTCCAGGCCGAGACCACCAGGCGGCGCGAATCAGGATTGCGGCGGATCTCGTCGACCACCCAGCGGATCTGGTCCACCTCGCCGCCCCGACCGTCCGGCCAGTGGCGCCACTGGTGGCCGTAGACCGGCCCGAGCTCGCCGTTGGCGTCTGCCCACTCGTCCCAGATCGACACCTTGTTCTCTTTCAGGTACCCGATGTTGGTGTCGCCCTGCAGGAACCACAGCAGTTCGTGGACGATCGAGCGCAGGTGCAGCTTCTTGGTCGTCACCAGCGGGAAGCCCTCGGCGAGGTCGAAGCGCATCTGCCAGCCGAACACGCTGCGGGTGCCGGTGCCGGTGCGATCGCCCTTGTCCGAGCCTTCTTCCAGGACATGGCGCAGCAGGTCGAGGTACTGGCGCATCGCTTACTCCTGGACCGGGGCGGCGGGACGCGGCTCGAGGACCGGCGCGCGGCGTGAGCGCCACAGCCAGTACACGCCCACCAGGATCAAGGGCATGCTGAGCACCTGGCCCATGGTCAGCCAGCCGAAGGCGAGGTAGCCCAGTTGCGCGTCGGGCACGCGCACGAATTCCACCAGGAACCGGAAGCAGCCGTACATCAGCGCGAACAGACCCGACACCGCGTAACGCGGGCGCGGCCGGCTGGAGAACCACCACAGCACGACGAACATCACCAGGCCCTCCAGCGCCGCCTGGTACAGCTGCGAAGGATGGCGCGCGAACATGTCCAGGCTACCGCTCGCGTGCAGCTCGCGCAGGCGCTCGCCCGGCATCGAGGCGAAGGGTTGCGGCAGGCTGCCGGGGAAGACCACGCCCCAGCCGGCCTCGGTCGGCTTGCCCCACAGCTCGCCGCCGATGTAGTTGCCCAGGCGGCCGAACCCCAGTCCCGGCGGCACCAGCGGCGCGACGAAGTCCATGACGTCGAAGAAGTGCAGGCGGTGCCGGCGCGACCACCACAGCGCGGCGACGAGCACGCCGATCAGGCCGCCATGGAAGCTCATGCCGCCTTCCCAGACGCGGAACAGCATCAGCGGGTCTTCAAGCAATGCGTCGAAGGCGTAGAAGAAGACGTAGCCCAGGCGGCCGCCCAGGACCACGCCCAGCATCCCGTAGAACAGCAGGTCGCCGAAGCCCTGTTCGTCGACCCCGGGCAGGCGTCCGGCACGGATGCGGCGGCGGCCGAGCCACCAGGCGGTGGCGAAGCCGAGCAGGTACATGACCCCGTACCAGTGGACGCTCAACGGACCGATATGAAAGGCGATCGGGTCGATCTGGTGCAGGACGGTCATGCGCGACAACGGCTCCGGGAGGGACGACGCGTCCTATTGTGCCCGAGCCGGGTCCACATCTGGGCCGGGGCCGCCCCCGCGGGCGCCGCGCGGTTCATAGCAGGTGCGGATCGTCGGGCAGCTCGTTGGCATCGGCGGCATCGGCGGCGCGCGGAAAGTGCATCGCCACCAGGTCCGACAGCGCCTCGATGCCGGCCACCACGGCCGCTTCGGGCTCGCCCGCCCGCATCCGCGCTTCGATCGACTCGCAGACACCGCGCCACTGGGCCTCGCTGACGCGCCCGTCGTAGCCGCGGTCGGCGATGATCTCGATGCGGTGCTCGGCCAGCAGCAGGTACAGCAGGACGCCGTTGTTGCCGGCGGTGTCCCACACCCGCAACTGCGCGAACACCGCGTGGGCACGCCCGCGGGCGTCGGCACCGGCCCAGGCCGCCGACGGCGACAGCGCGGACTCGACCGCGAAACAGATCTCGCCGTGGTGGCGTCGCTCGCCGTCCACCACCGCGCGGCTGATCCGCTCCAGCGACGAGGCCGGGAACAGGCGCCGGGCGTCCGCTGCGAACAGGTGCCGTGCCAGTCTTTTCAGGCGTCCCATGGCGACCTCACCAACTGCCGGAGGCGCCGCCGCCCCCGCTCATGCCGCCGCCGCCGGACCAGCCGCCCCCGCCGCCCCCGGACCCGCCCCATCCACCGGAAGACGAACCTCCGCCGAAGCCGCCCCAGCCGCTGTCGCGGGCGAAGCGACCGCCGCGACCGCCGCCGCTGCTGGCGCTCGCGAGGCCGATGAAGAAGCCCAGGGCCGCCCCCACGCCCCCGACCAGCATGGCCGAGGACAGCAGCCACGCGATGCCTCCGGACAAGGCGCCCCCCAACAGGCCCCGCGGGAACGTGGGAACACCGCGGAAGATCGCGCGGACGAGCTGCGCGACGACGAAGGCCGCGAACAGCGCGCCCAGCCAGTTGCCGCCCCCGCCCCGGTCGTCGCGACGCTCCGCCATCGGCGCGGGCAACGACTCGCCCTCGACCAGGCCGGCAAGGACCCGGGTCGCCTCGTCGACGCCCCCTGCGAAGTCGCCCGCGCGGAAGCGCGGCACCAGGTACTCCTGGATCACGCGGTGGGCGGTCGCATCGGGGATCGCGCCTTCCAGGCCATAGCCCACTTCGATGTGGACGCGGCGATCGTCCTTGGCGACGACCAGCAGGACGCCGTCGTCCACGCCCTTGCGGCCCAACTGCCACTGCTCGAACACCCGCACCGCGTACTGGGCGATCTCCTCCGGCCCGGTGCTCGCGACCATCAGCACCTGCAACTGGCTGCCCTTGGCCGCCTGCAGGGCCCGCGCACGTGCTTCAAGTGCCTGCCGCGTCGCCGCGTCCAGGGTCCCGGTGGTGTCGACCACCGGGCCGTCCAGCGGCGGCACCGGCGCCAGGGACTGCGCGGACGCCGCGGGCAGCAGCGCCAGCAACAGGCCGGCGATCGCGAGCAGGCGGGCGATGCCCGGCAGGCGCGTGCGGCTCACGCGCGGTCAGCCGCCGGCGGGTGCGTCGCGGCCGAAGTCGACCTCGGGCGCCTGCTGGATCGCGGCTTCGTCCTCGACGCTGAAGTTCGGTTTGGGCTTGTAGCCGAAAACCATCGCGGTGAGGTTGGTCGGGAACTGGCGGATGTAGGTGTTGTAGTCCTGCACGGCCTGGATGTAGCGCTGCCGCTCGACGCTGATGCGGTTCTCGGTGCCTTCCAGTTGGGCCTGCAACTGCAGGAAGTTCTGGTCGGCCTTGAGCTGCGGGTAGGCCTCGCTGACCAGCAGCAGGCGGCCGATCGCGCTCTGCAGCTGGGCCTGGCCCTGCTGGAAACGCTCGACCGAGGCCGGGTCGTTGGCGTCGACGTTGATGCTGCCGACCCGGGCGCGCGCCTCGGCGACCTCGGTGAAGACCGCCTCCTCGTGCTCGGCGTAGCCCTTCACCGTGGCGACCAGGTTGGGCACGAGGTCGGCCCGTCGCTTGTAGACATTGAGGACCTGCGACCAGGCGGCGTTCACCGCCTCGTCCTTCTGCTGGATGGTGTTGTAGCCGCAGCCGCTCAGCGACAGCGCCACGACCAGCACCAGGAACGTCCTGAAGGCCCCCGACGGAAGGCGGAACGGTGGGACGGCGCGCGTGACGGCCATGGCGGTGTTCCTGGATGGGCGGGACTGCGCACGATTGCACCACTGTCGTGAGCGCCGCGCAACGCCGTCGCCCACGCCGCTCTCACGCCGCCTTCACCTCGCCGCCGGTGGGGGCCTGGCGCTTACGCGCGCCCGAGCCGTTCCTGTTCGCGCCGCTTGGCCCACAGGTTGAGGCACTCGACCAGGGCCGAGAAGCCCATCGCGCCATAGATGTAACCGCGCGGGATGTGCTGCTCGAAGCCATCGGCGACCAGGTAGACGCCGACCAGGACGATGAACGCCAGCGCGAGCATCTTGATCGTGGGGTTGTTGTCGATGAACTGTCCCAGCGGCCGCGCGGCCAGGAGCATGACGCCCACCGCCAGCAGGATCGCCACGACCATGATCACGCGCTGGTCGGCCAGGCCGACGGCCGCGATGACCGAATCGAGCGAGAACACGATGTCGATCACCGCGATCTGGGCGATCACCATGCCGAACGAGGCCGCGGGCCGCGTGTGCACGTCCTCGGAGTCCGGTGAGCCATGGACCAGGTCCCGGATTTCCATGGCGCCCTTAACCAGCAGGAAGCCGCCACCGATGATCAGGACGAGGTCGCGGACCGATATGCCCTGGCCGAACACGTTGAACAGGTCATGGGTCAGCCCCGCCAGCCAGGCCAGCGTCAACAGCAGGCAGATGCGGGAGATGCAGGCCACCGCGATGCCGAACTTGCGCGCGACCTCGCGCCGGTGCAGGGGCAGCTTGCTGACCGCGATGGAGATGAACACCAGGTTGTCGATGCCCAGCACGATCTCGATGGCACTGAGCGTGAAGAGCGTGATCCAGGCATTCGGATCGGTCAGAAGTTCAATCACGGGGGGCCGCGGGTTTCGTCAGGCAGGGCCGCCCATTCTAGAACAGCCGGGGCAGGAGGATGCTTCCCCAGACCAGCAGTACGTTCATCATCACCACGAAGACCGCCGCCGAGCCCATGTCCTTGGCCCGGCCGGCCATGAAGTGGTGTTCGTCGCCGAAACGCGCGATCACCGCCTCCACCGCGGAATTGAGCAGTTCCACGCTGAGCACCAGCAGCATCGAGCCGACCAGCAGGACGCCTTCGACCGGGGTCTCGGCCAGCCAGGCCGCCAGCGGGGCCAGCACCACGAACAGGCAGACCTCCAGTCGGAAGGACGACTCGTGCAGCCAGGCCGCCTTCAGGCCCTGCATCGACCAGACGGTGGCCTTCATGATCCGACGCGGGCCGCGCGGCAGGTGTCCGAATTCATCGGCCATGGATTACGGACCTCCTGGGGTCGGGCATGGTGCGCGGCACGGCGCCGGCCACGGCGGGCAATTCTGCCACAGCACGATGACAGGGCGCCGCCGCATGCGGCACGGGATCAGTCCGCCTCGTGGATCGCCGTGCCGCGGCTGCCGTCGGGCCGGATCCAGCCACGGAACATGCTGCCGGTGTTGAACGGCATGGCGATGTTGCCGTCGCGGTCCAGGGCGATCGCCCCGCCATCGCCACCGGCCGTGGTGACGATGCGGTTGACCACCTCCTCGGCCGCGTCGACGAGGCGGTCGCCGCGGTAGGCCACCCGTGCGCAGATGTCGTGGGCGACCGCGTTGCGGATGTAGTACTCGCCCCAGCCGGTGCCGGAGACGCCGCAGCCCGCATCGGCCCAGGTGCCCGCGCCGATGACGGGCGCATCGCCCACCCGCCCGAAGCGCTTGTTGGTCATGCCCCCGGTGCTGGTGCCCGCGGCTATATGGCCTTGGCGGTCGAGGGCGACGGCCCCGACGGTGCCGAAATAAGCCGGGGCGTCGTCGTCGGCCGAACCGGTGCTGGCCTGCCGGGCCTTCTCCAGCGCGCGCCGCCGGTGCTCGGTATCGAACCAGCTGTTCTCCACGCGCTCGATCTCCGGCCGGGTGTCGGCGAAAGCCTCGGCGCCCGCGCCGGCCATCATCACGTGCGGGCTGTGCTCCATGACCGCGCGCGCGAGCAGGATCGGACTTCGGACCGTGCTCACGCCGGCCACCGCCCCGGCGCGCCGGGTGTGCCCCTCCATCAAGGAGGCATCGAGTTCGTGGCCGCCGACGGCGTTGAAGACCGCGCCCTTGCCGGCGTTGAAGCGCGGCGACTCTTCCAGCACCCGGATCGCCGCCTGCACCGCGTCCAGGGCGGCCCCGCCGTCGGCAAGCACCGCGTTGCCCGCGTCCAGCGCCTGGTCCAGCGTGGCATGGATGTCGCGCAGGTCATCGTCACCGAGCGACTCGCGCGGCACGAAGCCGGCACCGCCGTGGATCACCAGGGCGGTCCTGCCTGCCTGCGGCGGCTCGGGTGCGTCCTGGGCGCGTGTATTCATCGCCAACCCCATGGACGACACCAGGAACAACATGGACAACGTACGACGCATCGGACCCTCCCGCCCAGGCGCAAGACACCAGGTCCGGAGCATACCGCGGCGAGCGACGGCCTACTGCTGCCGCAATGCCTCGATCGGGTCCAGCTGCGAGGCCTTGCGCGCGGGGTAGTAGCCGAAGAACAGGCCGGTGGCCACGGAGAAGCCGGCCGCCAGTGCGATCACCTGGCCGTCGAGCGCCACCGGCAGCGAGCCCAGGCGTCCCACCAGCAGGGCACCGGCGATGCCGATGACGATGCCCAGCGCGCCCCCGACCAGGGAGATCAGCATGGCTTCGGCCAGGAACTGGCGGCGCACGTCCGAAGGACCCGCGCCGACCGCCATGCGCAGCCCGATCTCGCGGATGCGCTCGGTCACCGAGACCAGCATGATGTTCATGATGCCAATGCCGCCGACCACCAGCGAGATCGTCGCCACCGCGCCCAGCAGCAGCGACATCAGGCGCGTGGTGGCGGTACGGGTCTCGATGATCTCGGCGATGTTGCGGACCCGGAAATCGTCCTCCGCGCCCGGCTGGATGCGATGGCGCTGGCGCAACAGCGCTTCCACCTCGCCCTGCACGTAGCCCAGGTCGTCGGCGCGGGTCACCCCAAGTGTGATCTGCTGCACCGCGCCGGGCGGCAGGGCCATCGCGCCCATCAGGCGGCGGCGGCTGGTCTCCAGCGGCACCAGCAGCACGTCGTCCTGGTCCTGGCCCCAGCCGCCCTGGCCCTTGGGCTTGAGCGTACCGACGACGGTGAAGGGCACCCGGCCCAGGCGCACCGTCTGGCCCACCGGGTCCTCGTCGCCGAACAGCTCGCGGCGCACGGTATCGCCCAGGATCACCGACTTGGCGGCGCTGCCGTAGTCGCGTGGCTCGAAGACGGCGCCGCTGGCGATCTCCCAGCCTTCGATCGGGAAGAAGTCCGCCTGCACGCCCTGCCACTGGGTGGACCAGTTGTTCTCGGCGAACACCACCTGGGTGCCGCCGCGCAGCGATGCGGCGACGTACTGCACCTCGGGGATGTCCTGGCGGATGGCCTCGGCATCGTCCTCGTCGATGGTGAAATAGCTGCTCGCGCTCATGCGCGCGCCGCCAGGACCGCGCCCGGCGCCGGGACTGATGTCGAGGCGGTTGGATCCCAGGCCGGATACCAGCTTGTCGATCTCCGCCTGCGTGCCCTGCCCCACCGACACCATCACGATGACGGCGGCGATGCCGATGATCACGCCCAGCGAAGTCAACGCGCTGCGCACCCAGTTGCCGCGCAGTGCGAACACCGCCGTGCGCAGGACTTCCAGGAAGTTCATGGCCGCCCCCCTGCCATTGCGCGGGCCTGCTCGTGCAGCGCTCCGTCGTGCATCTCGAGCACGCGGTCGCAATGCTCGGCGACGCCGGGGTCGTGGGTGATCAGCACCACGGTCTGGCCTGCGGCCTGCAGGCGCTTGAACAGGCCCAGGATCTCTTCGCCGGTGTGGCTGTCAAGGGCGCCGGTGGGCTCGTCGGCGAGCAGCAACGCCGGCCGGTTGACCAGCGCGCGGGCGATCGCCACGCGCTGCTGCTGCCCGCCGGAGAGTTCGCTGGGACGGTGTCCTTCGCGTGCCGCCAGGCCCACCGAGTCCAGCGCCTCGCGCGCACGGCGCAGGCGCTCGGGACGCGGTACGCCGGCGTAGCCCATCGGCATGGCGACATTCTCCAGCGCGCTCATGCGGCTGAGCAGGTTGAAGCCCTGGAACACGAAGCCGATGGTGTCCAGCCGCAGCCGCGCCCGTTGCTCGGCGTCGAGCGTGGCGACATCCACGCCCTTGCACAGGTACTGTCCGCTGCTGGGCGTGTCGAGGCAGCCGATGAGGTTCATCAGCGTCGACTTGCCCGAACCCGAGGGACCCATGATCGAGACCAGCTCACCGGCGTCGATGCGCATGTCCACGTCACGCAGGGCCACCACCTCGGCGGGCGTGCCGGGCGAGTAGACCTTGCCCAGCGCGCGCGTTTCGATGACGGTGCCGCTCATGGCGCGCTGCGCGCACGGCCGGTGATCACGACCTCGCCCTCGGCGACCGGTCCCGATACCTCGCTGAAGCTGCCGTCGCTCGCGCCCACGCGGACCATCACCGCGGTGGGCTCGCCGTCGCGCAGCAGGTACAGCGGCGCCCGGCGAGCGCCCAGCAACGCGCCGATGCCGGCGTCCCAACGCGCCTTGCGCTCGTCGTCGAGCAGGGCGGTGAAGTCGGCGAACTGCTGCGCGACGCGTTCCTGGATCCGCTGCCGCATCGCGCCGCTCATCGCGCCCGAGCCGCTGGCCGTGGACGGACGCCCGCCCGGTCCGCCGCCGAACAGGACGCTGCGACCCCCACCGCCCTCCGCGGAGGGGGCGGCCCCCTGGCGGGAGGCGCGCTGCGCCGCCAGCCGCTCAAGCGCGGCATCGAAGGCCGCCTGCTGCCGGGCGTCGAGCTCCAGCGATGCGGCGATGCGGGGCAGTTCGTCCTGCATGCCCCCGCCGGCGCCGCCGCGGGTCGCCGGGGCGGCGATCTCGCCCTCCTCGGGACGGAAGCGCAGCGCGGCATTGGCCACCCGCAGTACGTCCTCGCGGTGGTTGACCTCGATCTCCGCGTTGGCGGTCATGCCCGGCAGCAGCGACTGGTCGGCATTGTCCACCGAGACCACCACCGGATAGGTGATGACGTTGTTCGTGTTGGTCGCCGACAACCGCACCTGCTGCACCTCGCCGCGGAACTGGCGATCGGGGAAGGCGTCGACGGTGAACGACACGCCCTGCCCCGCGCGTACCTGGCCGATGTCGGCCTCGTCGATCGCCAGCACGATCTCCATCTTCGACAGGTCCTCGGCGATCTGGAACAGCACGGGCGCCTGCAGGCTCGCCGCGACGGTCTGGCCGGGCTCGACCGAACGCGTCAGCACCACCCCGTCGACCGGCGAGCGGATCACCGCGCGGTCAAGGTTGAGCTGGGCGGTGCGGGTGGACGCGATCTGCTGGTCGATCTGCGCGCGCGCCGCCTGCACCTGCGCCCGCGCCTGGTCGCGCGCCGCGCGGGCCAGGTCGGCGTCGCTGCGGGCCACCAGCTGGCGACCGACCAGTTCGCTCTTGCGCGTGTAGTCGGCCTCGGCATTTCGCAGCGCGGCCTCGGCGGTCGCGAGCGATGCGCGGGCATTGGCCACGGCGGCGGCGCCCTGCGCGATCTGCGCCTCGTAGGTGCTCGGGTCGATGCGGGCGATCACCTGGTCCTTGCGGACCCGGTCGTTGTAGTCGGCCAGCACTTCGGTGAGCTGCCCGGAGATCTGGCTGCCGACGTCCACGGTGGAGATCGCCGACAGGCTGCCGGTGGCCGAGATGCCGACGCGGATCTCGCCGCGATCGACGGTGGTGGTCCGGTAGTCGCCCTCGGCCGCTTCGGCGCCACGGTGCTGCCACGCGTATGCGCCGGCGACCAGCACCAGCAGCGGGACCAGCAGCCAGGCGACCCGCTTGCCCCAGGCCGGGGTGCGCTCGGGACGGGACGGAGCGGAGTGTCGATTCATTCGGTCGGTCGGTGGTGGAAGGGGACCCTTGCGTCAACGCGCGCGCCGCAGTCGCGTTGACGCGGCCGCCGCACGATCGTGCGGTCGGGGTTCAGGCAACGAAACGGATCGTCGCGGTCGTGCCCTTGCCCGGCTCGCTGAAGAGCTGGACGGGCCAGCCGAAGCGCTCGCCCAGGCGCCGGACGATGGACAGGCCCATGCCCTTGCCTTCCTCGCGCTCGGGGTCGGCACGGTAGAACGGGTCGAATGCGCGCCCCAGCGTGCCCGCGTCCATGCCGATGCCGGTGTCGCGCACCTCGATGCCGTCCGGGGACACGCGCACTTCGATGTGCCCGCTTTCGGTGAAGCGCGCGGCATTGCCCAACAGGTTGCCGAGCATGACGTTGAGCACGTTCGGCGGCGCGTAGAGGCGCGGACCGCCCTGGTCGACGATGGTCACGTCCACCGGCTTGCCCTTGAGCAGCGGCTGGATGCGATCCACCTCGTGGTGGACGATGTCCATGACGTCGAACTCTTCGCTCTGCGGCGCGATCTCGGCTTCGCGGGCCAGGATCAGGAAGGCCTCGATCACCGCTTCCATGTCGCGGCCGGCGCGCTGCACGCGGGCGAGCGAGCGCTGGGCCTGCGGCGAGGCCGACGGGTCGGCCAGCATCAGGTCGGTCGCCACCCGGATCACGGTCAGGGGCGTGCGCAGTTCGTGGCTGGCATCGCGGGTGAAGTCGCGTTCTCGCGCGACGAAAGCTTCGACGCGAGCAGCGAGGCCGCGCAGCGCGCGCGCGAGCGAACGGACTTCGCGACCCGAATCCACCGGCAGCGCATTCGCCGAGATCGCCTCGGTGTCGGGGGCGCGGGGATCCCACCGCGCCACCACGTTGGCCAGCCAGCTGACCGGCGACACCAGGCGCTTGGAGGTCCGGTAGCTCAGCCAGGAGATGACCGCGATCGTGAGCATGGACAGCAACAGGCAGGCCAGGCCGGTGAGCAGGATCGCCAGTTCGATGTCGCCCGGCGTCAGCCGGAAGTAGACGACGCCCTCGGGGCGCCGGTCCACGTAGAACGTCGTATGCCGAAGGGGCATCCAGTGCAGCCCCGCCGACATGTCGCGCACGTCGGCGGGCAGGGCGGGATCGAGCTTGCCCCCGGTGTCGAGGAAACTCTCCATCGTGGAGGTCATCGGCAGCGGGTGGTCCGGGTTGCGCGCGCGCTGCGTCCAGAACGTGTCGGCCTCGGCCTGCATGCGGTGGTCGAGCACCGCGTGGCGGACCAGCAGGCCGAGCACGACGGCACCGCCGGCGATCAGCAGGCCGCTGATCAACGCATGCAGGATGAACACCAGTTTGATCTGGCGGTGCAGTCCGTGGGCCATGTCGGGAAGCGGGCGGGCGCCGCGCTCAGTCCGGCGACTGCGTGATGTCGGCGATCCGATATCCCGCGCTCTGCACGGTATGCAGCAACTGTTTGTCGAAGGGCTTGTCGATGGTCTTGCGCAGGTTGTAGAGATGGCTGCGCAGGGTATCCGAATCGGGCAGGCCATTGCCCCATATCTCACGCTCGATTTCCTGGCGGCTCACGACGCGAGGCGACTCGCGCATCAGGATCGTCAGCAGGCGCAGGCCGATCGGCGACAGTTGCAGCTCGTTGCCGCCGCGGGTGACCCGCAGGCTGGCGGGGTCGAGCACGAGGTCGGCCACCTTCAGGACCTCGCCGCCGACCTGGCGGCGCTCGCGACGGATCAGTGCACGCAGGCGGGCCTCGAGCTCCTGGATCGCGAACGGCTTGGTCAGGTAGTCGTCGGCGCCGACGGACAGGCCATTGAGCTTCTCGTCCAGGGTGTCGCGGGCCGTCAGCATCAGCACGGGCGTGGACTTGCGCGCTTCCTCGCGCAGCTTCTTGCAGACCTCAAGGCCATCCATGCGCGGCAGCATCAGGTCCAGCACGATGACGTCGTAGCTGTTGTCGGTGGCCAGCCGGTACGCATCCAGGCCGTCGGCGGCATAGTCGACCTCGAAGCCGCGGCCCTCGAGATACTCGCCCACCATCTCGGAAATATTGCGGTTGTCCTCGACGATCAGGACCAGACCGCCCTCACGTGTACCCTGCATATGGGAAACCCCTCGCTTCAGTTTCGTGAAGGCTGCGGGAGAGGCGGTGGATATCCCGTGAAAGCGAAGCCAGAACAGGGGGGCTTTTCCTGCTGGCAGATGAACATGCCGTTGCAGGCCGCGTCGAGCGAGCGCACGTCACTCAAAAACGTGATGGAAATCTCAAAATTTGATCCTTCCGCGCAGGATGTCGAGGAACATCACCCAGTCGCCGGCAAACGAATAAAAGGGGTGCCGGAACGTGGCCGGACGGTTCTTCTCGAAGAAGAAGTGCCCGACCCATGCAAAGCCATAGCCGCACGCGAGCGCACCCAGCAGCCACCACGCATTGCCGCGCACGATGGCCATCGCCAGCAGCACCAGCACCCCGCAACTGCCGATGAAATGCAGGCGGCGACTGGTGCGGTTGGCGTGTTCGCCCAGGTAGAAGGGATAGAACTCGCGGAAGCTGGAATAGCGCATGTCGCCGCCCTCAGCCGATCTCGAGCACGGTTTCGGGTGCGTTGCGCCCCGCCTCGCCATAGCGCAGCCGCGCGGTGAGGTGCCTGAGCTGCCCATGGCCTTCCAGCAGCGGCCTGACACGGGCCAGGATGCGGTCGGCATCGGGGCCGTACATGAAGAAAGTTCCGTCGCTGCCGTTCTCGGCGATCTCGTGCCCGTCGTATTCGCCGTCGCCACTGTCGCCCAGTGCCGCGCGCAGCTGTTCGCCCAGTTCGGCCAGGGCCGCGGTGTCGGGGGATCCGTAGTCGAACGAGACGATGACGGCGTGTTCGCCGTTTTCCGCGATACCGCGCTTGCCGAACCACCTGGACCACCAGCCCATACGTTCCTCCTAGCGCCCTGCGCGCACCGCGGCCTTCATTCCAGCGCCTTGACCCGTGCCCAGTACGCATCCTGCGCGTCCAGCGGCAAGTTCTCAAGTCGGAGGCCGTCGGCGGCCGCCAGGGCCTCCATGGCACGGAAGCGCCGCTCGAACTTGAGGTTGGCGCGGCGCAAGGCCGTCCCCACGTCCACCGCGCCATGCCGGGCGACGTTGGCGCAGACGAACAGCATGTCGCCGATCTCCTCCTCCAGCCGCGCCTGGGCGTCGGGGTCGGAGGGGTTGGCGCGCAGGCACTCGAACTCGGCGCGGACCTCCTCGATCTCCTCGCCCAGCTTGGCCAGCACCGGCGTGATGTCCGGCCAGTCGAAGCCGACGCGGGCCGCGCGCTTCTGCAGCTTCACCGCGCGCTGCCACTCGGGCAGTCCGCGGGCGATGCCCGCCAGCGCCGACGCGTCGGCCTCGCCGCGCGCGTCGCGCTCGCGCTGCTTGAGCGCTTCCCAGGCCACGGTCTGCCCGGCGGCGTCGCCGACCTCCTCGTCGCCGAACACGTGCGGGTGCCGGCGCACCATCTTGTCGCTGATCGCGGCCACCACGTCGGCAAAGTCGAAGGCGCCCTGCTCCTCCGCCATACGCGCATGGAAGACCACCTGCAGCAACAGGTCACCGAGCTCGTCCTTGAGGTCGCCCATGTCGCCGCGATCGATCGCGTCGGCGACTTCATAGGCTTCCTCGACGGTGTACGGAGCGATCGAGGCGAAATCCTGCTCGACATCCCAGGGACAGCCTCCGACCGGATCGCGCAGGGCCCGCATGATCGCCAGCAGGCGCCTGACGTCGCCGGGCGCCATCCCTTCGGTCGCCTCCGTCTGGCACGGTGCGCCGGCCATGCTCAGGCCCCCAGCCAGTCGCGCCAGGGCAGCGACAGGTCGCCCAGGGCGACGAACTCGCCGTTGAGGATGGTGTCGCGCTGGTTGTAGCGGAACGGGCGACCCTGCAGGTCGAGCACGGCGCCACCGGCGCCCTCCAGCACGCATTGCGCGGCCGCGGTGTCCCACTCGCTGGTCGGACCGAAGCGCGGATAGACGTCGATGCCGCCCTCGGCGATGCGGCAGAACTTGAGCGAGGAGCCCAGCCCGACCGGCTCGACCTCGCCCATGCGGCCGATGAAGCCTTCGGTACGCGTGTCGCGATGGGAGCGGCTGGCCGCCACCCGCAGGGGGGCATCCGCGGGCCGGCGGACCTCCAGCGCGCGATCGCTGCCGCCGCCGCGCCGGGTCGCGCCCTGCCCGCGACCGCCGAACCAGGACACGCCGGTGACCGGGGCCTGCACGACGCCGAAGACCGGCTCGCCGTCCTCGACGAGGGCGATGTTGACGGTGAACTCACCGTTGCGCTTGATGAACTCGCGCGTGCCGTCGAGCGGATCGACGATCCACAGGCGCGTCCAACCACGGCGCGTGGCCGTGTCGATCTCGTCGGCCGACTCCTCCGACAGCACCGGGATGTCCGGCGTCAATCGCGCCAGCCCCTCGACGATGCAGCGGTGCGAAGCGAGGTCGGCGGCGGTCAGCGGCGAGCGGTCGTCCTTGTGCTGGACGGCGAAGTCGCTTTCGTAGACCTCCAGGATCGCGTTGCCGGCGCGGTACGCCAGTTCGACGATCGACTCGCGCAGTGCCGGGGCGAGGGGGGCGTTCGGGGTCATCGGGGCTGGGTCCTGAGCCATTCGCGGGCAATGAACAACGCCGCGATGGAGCGGCCTTCGGAGAAATCCTCGCGCAGGATCAGCTGGTCCAGCGCGTCCAGCTTCCATGGCACGACCTCGAGTGCTTCGGGTTCGTCGCCAGGCAGGCGTTCGGGATACAGGTCGCGCGCGATCACAAGTTGGGTCTCGTGGCTCATGTAGGTCGGGGCCAGGGTCAAGGCGCGCAGGACCTTCAGGTCTCGCGCGCCGTAGCCGGCCTCTTCCTTCAGTTCGCGGTCGGCGGCTTCCAGCGCGGATTCGCCCGCATCGATCCGCCCCTTGACCAGGCCGAGCTCGTAACGATGCATCCCCGCGGCGTATTCACGCACCAGCAGCACCGTGTCTTCGTCGATGAGCGGGACGACCGCCACCGCGCCATGGCCGCGGTTGTGCAGGCGCTCGTAGCGCCGGCGCTCGCCGTTGGAGAACTCGAGGTCGAGCCGCTCCAGGCGATAGGGGCCGGCCTCGTGCTCGGTGATGCCGTGGATGGTCGGCAGCCGCGGGCTCATCGCCGCGCTCCCGGCCGCGCCGGGCGCGCGGGGAAGAGAAAAATCGCCGCAGGCACGATAATAGGAGGATGGACAAGTCGATTCACGATCCGCTGATGCTAGCAGAGGCCGCGGCCTCGAGCGCCGACCGCTGGCGCGAGCGCGACCTCGCCGTGCTCTGGCATCCCTGCACGCAGATGCGCGAGCATCCCCACACCTTGCCGCTGCTGCCGATCGAGCGCGGCGAAGGTCCCTGGCTTGTCGGTCGCGACGGCAAACGCTACCTGGACGCCGTCAGCAGCTGGTGGGTCAACCTGTTCGGCCATGCCGAGCCGCGCATCGCGGCGGCGATCGCCCAGCAGGCCAGCGAGCTCCAGCACGTGATCCTGGCCGGCTGCTCGCATGCGCCCGCGGTCGAACTGGCCGAGCGCCTGCTCGCGATTGCCCCGCGCGAGGCCGGGCGCGCGCCCTTCAGCAAGGTGTTCTACGCCGACAATGGCTCTGCCGGCGTGGAAGTCGCCCTGAAGATGGCCTTCCACTGGTTCCGCAACCGCGGCATCGAGGGCCGCGACAAGTTCATCGCGCTGGAAGGCGGCTACCACGGCGAAACCCTCGGCGCGCTCGCGGTCGGCGACATCCCGCTGTATCGGCGGGTCTATGCGCCCCTGCTGACGGAGGCGATCTTCGCGCCCTCCCCGGATGCCTACCTGTGCGAACCGGGCGAGTCGGCGCAGGCACGCGCCCGGCGGTCCGCCGCCGCCCTGGGCGAGCTGCTCGAAAGGCACGCGGGCGAGGTCTGCGCCTTGATCCTGGAACCCCGCCTGCAGTGCGCCGGCGGCATGCGCATGCATGATCCGCTCTACCTGCGACTGGCACGCGAACTGTGCGACGCCCATGGCGTGTTCCTGATCGCCGACGAGATCGCGGTGGGCTTCGGCCGCACGGGCACGCTGTTCGCCAGCGAGCAGTCGGGCGTGGCCCCCGACTTCCTCTGCCTGTCCAAGGGCCTGACCGGTGGCTCGTTGCCGCTGGCGGCCGTCCTCACCACCGAGGCGGTGTACGAGGGCTTCCTCGACGACTCGCGCGAGAAGGCCTTCCTGCATTCCCACAGCTACACCGGCAACCCCCTCGCCTGTGCCGCGGCGCTGGCGACCCTGGGCATCTTCGAGCAGGACCGGGTGATCGAGCGCAACCGCCAGACCGCCGGGGCAATGGCGCGGTTGTCGGCGCCGATCGGCGAACACCGCCACGTCGCCGACCTGCGCCAGGCGGGCATGGTCGTGGCTTTCGAACTCACTCGCGACGGCGACCGGCACACGCCCTTCGACCCGGCATCGCGCGTGGGGCTGCGCGCGTACCGGGCGGCGCTCGAGCGCGGCGTGCTGCTGAGGCCGCTGGGCGACGTGCTGTACTGGATGCCGCCGTATTGCCTGGACGACGACGCCCTGGACCTGTTGGCGCGCACGACCGCGGAGGTCATCGACATCGCCACCCGCGAGGCAACCGCATGAGGCTCACCCGCGTCCACGTGGAGGTGCCCCTGGTCGCCGGCCAGTCCCTCGACCTGCCCGAAGGTCCCGCCGGACACCTCGCCCGCGTGCTGCGCCTGGGCGTGGGCGATGCCTGCATCGTGTTCAATGGCGACGGCCACGACTACCACGCACGCCTGGCCGAGGTCGGCAAGCGCCACGTCCGGGTGGAGATCGGTGGATGCGTAGCCGTCGACAAGGAATCGCCGCTGCGGGTGGTGTTGCTGCAGAGCGTCGCTCGCGGCGAGAAGATGGACCTGGTCCTGCAGAAGGCCACTGAACTGGGCGTTGACGCCGTGCAGCCGGCCTGGTCGCAACGCAGCGAAGTCCGGCTGGAAGGCGCTCGGGCGGACAAGCGCCTGGCGCACTGGCGCAGCGTCGTCGTCTCGGCCTGCGAACAGAGCGGGCGGGCGTGGGTGCCCGCGGTCGAGGCGCCCTTGCCGCTGCCGGCGGCCCTGGCGGCCCTTCCCGCGACGCCGCTGCGCCTGACGCTCGACCCCGACGCCGCGCTCTCGCTGGGCCAGTTGCAGTTCGAGCCCGCTCAGCCCGTGGTCGTCGCGATCGGGCCGGAGGGCGGCTGGTCGCCCCAGGACCTGGAACAGCTGCGCGAAGCGGGCTTCACCGGGATGCGACTGGGCCCGCGCGTGCTGCGCACCGAAACCGCGGGCCTGGCGGTGCTGTCCGCACTCCAGGCGCGCTTCGGCGACCTCGCCTGAGCCCCTTGCGCCGGGACGCCCGGGCCGTCTCAGACCTTGAAGTGGATGCCTCGCGCGTCCAGTACCCTCATCACGCCCCACCAGAGGGCGACGAAGGCCAGCGCGTAGGCCAAGGACGGCACGTAAGGCCCGAAGCCCGGTGCGAGCCAGTGCGCGAATCCCTTCCGGTACAGGGGCTCGAGCCAGCCGAGTGCCACCAGCGCGTAAAGCATGAAGGCCGAGCCGGCGTACGCCGCGATCGCATTGACGCCGAAGGCCCGCCCCCAGGCCGGCCAGCCGCGGCGATCGATCGCTTCGTGTGCAAGCAGCAACAGGGCGCACGCCAGGCCACCGCTCCACAGCACGTAGGAAGGCGTCCACAGGTTCTTGTTGATCGGCAGCACGAGCTGCCAGGCCAGCGCCAGCAGCATCGCGGCCACGGCGCCCAGCAGCAGTGCCCGTCGCCGGCCGTGGCGCAGGGCGTCGCCGGCGCGCAGGCCCAGCACGGTCGTCGCCAACGCACCCAGCGTGCTGGCCAGGCCCTCGGGATCGTGGCCCAGGCCCGTGGCCGCGTCGTACTGGTAGCCGTGCACGCCCAGTATCCAGGTGTCGAAACGGCTGGCGGCATTGGTCCAGGGGGCCAGCGTGCCGCCGGCGGCAAGCAGCGCCCAGTAGCCCAGGAGCAGTGCGCCGAGCACGGCCCACTGCAGGCGCGCGGAGAGGTACAGCATTGCCAGTGCCGCGAGCAGGTAGCACAGGCCGATGCGCTGCAACACGCCCATGACCCGGTAGTGCGCCAGATCGAAGGCCCAGTAGGCGCACAGGTGCAGCAGCAGGCCGAGGCCGATGATGCGGGCGGCACGCGCCACGACGGACCGCACGAGCTCCGACGCGCGCCGTCCGTGCTCGATCTGCCGGCCCAGGGCAAGGCTGATCGAGACGCCAACGACGAACAGGAACAGCGGGAAGATCAGGTCGGTGGGGGTGAAGCCATGCCAGTCGGCGTGCAGCAGGGGCGCATACACGTTGCCCCAATCGCCGGGGTTGTTGACCAGCAGCATGGCGGCCACGGTGACGCCACGCAGGGCGTCGACCGATGCGAGCCGGACGCCCGGGGACGCACCGTCGGACGAACCGCCGGCGTTCAAGCCGCTTCGGCGATCGCGTCCACGATCCGGGCCTCCAGCGACTGGAGATCGGGCAACAGGGCGAGGTCGTCGTTGTGGACCACGCGGGCGTGTACGGCCGCGGGCAGCTCGCCCTGTTCCTCGTCGAGCGCGATACCGGTATCGGCCACCGTCACGAGGCGCGGGAAGCCCTGGGTCAGGATCGCGAAGTAGGGCGCGCGGGGATTGCCGCCCAGCGCCTTGAGCACGACGACCTTGCTGCCCAGGCCGGGCTTGTCCTGGTCGATGCCTGCAAGCTGGGAAAACGCCACCAGGGGAACCTGCCAACCGTGCCAGCGGATCCGCCCCAGCAACCAGTCCGGCGCATTGGCAAACGGTTCCGGCGCGGCGTACGAGAGCACTTCGGCGATCGTCGCGTTGGGCAGGATCAGGCGGGCGCCGGCGACCTGGATGAGCACGCCCCGGATATCGCGGACGCTGCGTTCTTCGCTCGGGTTGGATGAGGTCTGGGACATGACGGGTTTCCTCAGGCGAGCCAGCGCTCGGCCAGGCGTAGTGCGAGTTCGGCCGGCTGGCCGGATTCACCGCCCCGCGCCACCAGCTGGTCGGAAGCCGATGCGTCGTAGCAGCCTTCGGCGGATTGCCCCGCCACCAGGGCACCCCCGGCACGGTGCTTGAGTGCCTGGTCGACGTCAGCCGGATCGCTGCCGCTGAGCAGCACCACCGCACTGTCGGCGGCCGGGAGCGCGGCGAGGATCTCGCCCTCGGCGACGAACCGCATGCCATCCGCCGCGGGCTGGATGCCCAGGCCGGCAGGCAGCATGTAGACGAAACCGGCCACGGCGTGCTGGCCGGGCTCGGCCAGCTGTACCGGCAACGTGGTCGCGCGTTGCATCTGCGCCACGAGTCGGTCGTAGCGCCCCCCGTCGAGGCGTTGCTGCACCAGGACCGGTCGCGGGAAGTCGTTGGGAAGCGCGCCCAGGAGTTGGCGGACGGCGTCGGGGCCACCGATGCCGGCCATCACCAGCACGGCGCCCGGGATGCCGCCGCCGCGCTCAGCGCTGTCGTCGACCAGTTCCAGCGACGCGATGCGTTCGTCGAGATCGGCCAGGTCGCGGCCAAAGCGGTCGTCGGCCGCCCGCGTCTGAGGTGCCACATAGTCGCCATCGCCGTCGGCCAGGCTCAGTTCGCCGAAGCTCGAGCCCTTGGGCGGGAGCGGCGGTGGCTGCGGGCTCGCGACAGGCGTCGCGTCAACCGGGCCGTCCTCGGCGGCGGGCGATGGCGTGTCTCCCGACGACGCACGGATCAGGCTTTCCAGGTGTGCTTCCAGGCCATCGTCGCCATCGCGCGGCGACGCCGACGGACCCTCGTCGTCGAGCGTGAAGGTGATCTCGAAACCCGAGCCGTCGCCATTGCCCGCAGCCTCCTCGGCCTCGGCGAGTGCCGGGTCGAAACTGCTCGCAGAGAACTGGAAGTCGGCGACGTCGAGCTCGATGGTCTCGCCACCGGCTTCGGAAGCCGTCGGATCCACGGCGCGCTCTTCCTCGAGCGTCAACCCAGTCGAATCAAAGGACGCAGCCTGTCCTTCCGCGTCGCCCAGGGTGATCTCGAAGCCAGAATCATCCGCCTCCGGCAACACGGCGCCACGATCGCCGACGTCTTCGGACGCCTCGATTTCGAATGCCACGTCCTCCGCGGGACCGGTGTCGTCCTGGAACGTGAGGTCTTCCTGGCCGCGGTCCTCGAGCGACAGCCCGCCGGTCGCGCCGGCGTCGAAGACCGCGTCACGGGACGCCGCTTCGGGCGCGGTCTCAACGGCAGCTGCCGGTGCCGCGTCGGCAGCCGCGAGCTCGGGGTCGAAGTCCTGCAGGTCCTGGTCGCTGACGTCGCCCACGCTGAGCAATTGCAGCGCAACGGGGTCGGCGTCCGCGCTGCCATCGGGACGCGGCGGCAGGACGCGATCGTGGCCCTGGAGCTTCGCCAGGAGGTGCCGCTTCCAGCGCGCCTGCTCCCAGCCTTCCCGTACCGCAGCCAGCTCGGCTTCCTCGTAGATCACGTCGACGTCGGGACTGCCGAGCACGGCATCGAACCGCTCCAGCGCATCCTCGGTCTCCGGATCGAGCGCGACCAGCACGACCTGCGGGCCGGACTCGGCAAGCGCTTCGGCCGCCAGTTCGGTCGGATCGCCCTGCAGGACGCTTTCGATGCCGGCCTCGGCCAGCAGTTCGCGCAGGCGGTCACCGGCAACGCCGGGACGGACCAGCAGGGCTACGCGACGGGCGGTTTCAGTCATTCTCTTGTTCGATCCCGAGCAGTTCGTACACGTTGCGCATCAGTTCCGGCTCCTGGTACGGCTTGCCCAGGTAGCGGTTGACGCCGATTTCAAGCGCACGCTGGCGATGCTTGTCGCCGGTACGCGAGGTGATCATCACAATCGGCACGTCGCGCAGACGTGAATCGGCCTTCATTTCCGTGGCCAGTTCGTAGCCGTCCATTCGCGGCATCTCGATGTCGAGCAGCATCAGGTCGGGCACCACTTCGGTCATGCGCTCAAGCGCATCGATGCCATCCTTCGCGGTGGCGACCTCGAAGCCATGGCGCTCGAGCACGCGACCGCTGACCTTGCGCATGGTGACCGAGTCGTCGACCACCATGACCAGCGGCACGCGGCGCGGCTCGTGGCTCGGCATCGGCTCGACGTTGGCATCTTCGGGCATCGCCGCGCGGCGGCGCACCAGCGGGGCGACGTCGAGGATGACCACCACGCGGCCGTCACCCATGATCGTCGCGCCGAAGATGCCCGGCACGGATGCGACCTGGGGACCGACCGATTTCACCACGATCTCGCGGTTGCCGACCACCTGGTCGACGCAGACCGCCGCGCGCAGGTCACCGGACCGGATCAGCAGGACCGGCATCTGCAACTGGCCCTCGGCCTTGGCCGGCGCATGGCCGATCAGCTGGCCAAGGTCGTGCACGACGTAGTCTTCGCCGCCGTACTCGTAGCTCGGGGACGGGCCCTCCAGCGCTTCGCGGCTGATGCGGCCGACGCCACGCACGGAGGCAATCGGCACCGCGAAGCTGGTCTCGCCGATCTTGACGAACACCGCCTGGGTAACCGCGAGCGTCTGCGGCAGGCGCAGGGTGAAGGTCACGCCCTTGCCCGGGGTGGACCGGATGTCGAGCGTGCCGCCCAGCTGGTGGACTTCGCTGGCCACCACGTCCATGCCGACGCCACGGCCGGCCAGGCGGCTGACTTCGCTGGCGGTCGAGAACCCGGGCTCGAGGATCAGCATGTCGAGGTCGGAGTCGCCCAGCACCGCGCCTTCGCGGATGAGGCCGCGCTCCAGGCCGCGCTTGCGGATCGCCTCGCGGTCGAGGCCGCTGCCGTCGTCGGAGACCACCAGGACGACTTCCGAACCCTCACGGCGCACCGCGATGCGGATGCTGCCTTCCTCTGCCTTGCCTGCCTTGCGACGGGCCTCGGGCGTTTCCAGGCCATGCGCCACCGCGTTGCGCAGCATGTGCTCCAGCGGTGCCGTCATGCGCTCGAGGACGTTGCGGTCCAGCTCGCCCTGCGAGCCGTCGAGCTTGAGCTGGACGTGCTTGCCCAGTTCGCCCGATGCCTGGCGCACCACGCGACGCAGGCGCGGCAGGAGGCCATCGATGGGCACCATGCGGGTGCGCATCAGGCCTTCCTGCAGCTCCGAGCTCACGCGCGACTGCTGCAGGAGCAGGGTCTCGTATTGGCGGGTCAGGTCGTCGAGGGTCTGCTGCAGGCTGCCATGGTCGGCCGCGGACTCGGAAAGCGCGCGCGACAGCTGTTGCAGCGTCGAGAAGCGGTCCAGCTCCAGCGGATCGAACGCGGGTTCGCCACTGTCGGCCTCACGCTGGTAGCGCGCGACGATCTGTGCTTCGGTCTCGATCTCGAGGCGACGCAGCTGGTCGCGCATGCGGGTGTTGGTCTGAGCCATTTCCGCGATCGCGCCGCGGAACGCACCCAGCTGCTGCTCCAGGCGCGCGCGGTAGATCGCGACCTCGCCGGCGTAGTTGACCAGGCGGTCCAGCAGGTCGGCGCGGATGCGCACCTGTTCCTGCGGGGTGCGGACCATGATCTCGTCGTCGTCGTCGACCAGCGTCTCACTGCCGATCGGCGCCGACAGGCCCGGGCGCGCGACAGGCGCCTCGACCCGGGAGCGTTCGCTCGCCGCCGGCGACGGAGCGGCCTCGGGCGCATCGGCGACCGGGGACGCGGCATCGGGCTCGACCAGGGTGGTGGTCCCACGTGAGCGTGCCTCGAACTCGGCGATCATCGCCTCGGGCATCGCGATCGCCTTGCGCTCACCGACGCGGGTGACCATCGCATGCAGGCGGTCGAAGCCCTGCTCGAGCAAGGGCACGCTGTCGCGGCCCAGTTCGACGCGACGTTCGACGACGGCCTCGAGCAGCGACTCCATGACGTGGCCGAGCTCGCCAACGGCCATGATGCCGGCCATGCGCGCACCGCCCTTCAGCGTATGCAGGTCGCGCTGCATGCCGACGAGGATGTCACGGTCCTCGGGCGACTGGCGCAGCTGCGCCAGCAGGCCGTCGGAATGATCGAGCAGGTCGCCGCCCTCCTCCACGAAGATGTCGACGAGCTCCGGGTCGAGATCGGCCAGGTCGAGGTCGGCATCCGGGTCGGCATCCACGGCCAATGCGGCCAGGAGGACGTGGCTGACCGCCGGCTCGAGCGCCGGATCGGCATCGGCCGGCACAGCCACCGGCGTCTCGCCCGCGGTCGCCGTGTCCGACTCGACCTTGTCCCCGGCGCTGTCCTTGCCGGCCGCGTACTCGGCTTCCAGCCGCGCGTACTCCGCCTCTTCCTCCGCCTGGAGCCGTTCGGCCTCGAGACGCTCGGCTTCGGCGCGTTCGGCGGCGAGGCGCTCGGCTTCCGCGCGTTCGGCTGCCAGGCGCTCGGCTTCGGCATGCTCGGCAGCAAGACGTTCGGCCTCGGTCTGCTCGGCTTCCGCACGTTCCGCGGCCAGGCGCTCGGCCTCCACGCGCTCGGCTTCGGCACGCTCCGCGGCCAGGCGTTCGGCTTCGGCGCGCTCGGCTTCGGCACGCTCGGTGGCGAGGCGCTCGGCCTCCACGCGCTCGGCTTCGGCACGCTCCGCGGCGAGGCGCTCGGCTTCCACGCGCTCGGCTTCGGCACGCTCCGCGGCAAGGCGCTCGGCCTCCACGCGCTCGGCTTCGGCACGCTCCGCGGCGAGGCGCTCGGCCTCCGCGCGTTCGGCTTCGGCACGCTCCGCGGCGAGGCGTTCGGCTTCCACGCGCTCGGCTTCGGCACGCTCCGCGGCGAGGCGCTCGGCCTGTGCGCGTTCGGCTTCCAGCCGCTCGGCCTCGATGCGCTCGGCCTCAAGCAGCGCGGCTTCGCGGTTGATCGCATCTTCGGATGCGGCATCACGCGTGGGCGCCATGCGGCCGGACTGCAGCTGCTCTTCGCGCTCGCGCTCGATGCGCGCCACTTCGTCGAGTTCGGCGGCAACCGCTTCGGGGCTGCGCGCCAGATGGGACGGGACTGCGTCGACGTGGCCGACGAAGCTGCTGAGGTCGATGGACACCAGGTGGCCGGTCCGTTCGCGCTCCGGCGCTGGCGTCGGAGTGGGCGCCGGCGCCACGGGCTCCTCGATGGCCTCGATGCCGACCGGGGCTTGCACGGCCGGCAGCGCGTCGCGCAGTTCCACCACGCGATCGGCCAGGCCTTCGAACGCGGGAATGCGTGGCGCCGGCGTCTTGAGCGCCTCGAGCGTGTTGCGGATGGCATGCGCCACCGCCGCCAGGGTGGCGACGCCCTCGGCATTGACCGGCGCACCGCTCACCAGCAGGCGCTTGACGTAGCCCTCCGCCGGCGCCGTGATCTCGGTGATCACCGGCACTTCGGTCATGGCGAACGCGCCATTCAGGGTGTGGATGGCGCGTTGCAGGCCGTCGTTGACGTGCTGCGGCACGACCTGGGCGCTGGCGATCCAGTCTTCGATGGTGGCCAGGTGACCGGTGACCTCGGTGTCGAGGATCTCCAGCAGGACCGGATCGACCGAGGCAGGGATACCGACGGGGTCGGGCTCCACCACTTCTTCGACGACAGACGCTTCGGGCTCGCTCGCCTCGAGGGCGACTTCCTCGACCGAAGGCGTGCTCTCGGCCTCCACTTCGATCTCCGCTGCCGGCTCGCTCGCGGGCGTCTCGTCCGCGACGGCTTCGGCCTGGGGCTCGGGTGCGGTGTAGAAGACTTCCTCGCCCGCCGCGACCCGATCGGCGATGGCCTCCAGTCCCGCCAGATCCGCGGTGACGACCGCGCCACCCTGTAGCGCGTCGCGCAGCTGCGGCAGCACGGCGAAGGCATGCTCGACCACGGAGACGACCGCGGGACTGGGCTCGCGGCCATTGTCGGTGTCGAGCACGCGATTGAGCATGCTCTCGATCTTCCAGCTGAACTCGCCCAGGGTGCGCGCGCCGACGAGGCGGCCACTGCCCTTCAGGGTATGGAAGACGCGGCGGATCGGGCGCAGCTTTTCCTTGTCGCCCGGCTGTTCGTACCAGGTCGGCAACAGGTTGCCGAGATTGGCGATCTCCTCTTCGACTTCCTCGAGGAAGACCTCGCGGATATCGTCGTCGATGTCGTCGCTGTGCTCGAAGCCGGCGGAGGCGACGCCCGCGTCGGCGACCGGGCTGTGCGCGGCGTGACCGACCGGCGCTACCGTGTCCGCGGCCTCCGGCGCTACGGCCGGCGCGTCCGGGCTATCGAATGCCGCCTCGGCGGGAACGCCAGTGGCGCGCGCAGGCGCGCGCTCCAGCTCGCCCAACGCGCGCGACACCGCTTCGCGGGTGTCGTCGTCGATGCGCATGGCGCCGGGCAGGTCGCCGGCCACCACGTGGTCCGCGGTGCTGGGCACCGGCCAGTAGCCCAGCGTCTCCAGGCTCTGGCGGGCGATGTCGAGGATCCGCTCGCGGTTGGGGCGCTGTTCGCGCACCGCCTCGAGGTAGTACTCCAGGCTGGCCAGGCTGTCGGCCAGGGTGTCGAGCTGGCTGCCGGTCGGCACCTTGCGACGGCCGATCAGCTCCACCTCGGTGTAGCGCTTGATGCCGCGCAGGTACTCGCCGGGCAATTCGAGCTCGAGGATGCGCATCGCGCCCCCGACCTCGTCCAGCAGGCGCGGCACCTCGGCCAGTTCGTCGTGGTCCCAGTTGGTCTCGACGAAGGCCACGAAGGACTGGCGGGCGTCGCCGAAGTTGGCGATCGCCTCGCGCACCACCACGTCGAGCACCTTGCGCGATTCACTCGCCAGCAGGCTGCCTTCCTGTTCGGGGCCCTGGTGGCCCAGGCGCGACACCTGGTCGTCCAGGCTCGCGTCGACGTACAACAGGGCGCCGGCGACATCGAGCAGGGCGCCCTCGTCGGCCGGCTTCAGGCCGTTGACGATGTCGCGCAGGATGTCGCGGTGCTGGACGACCACGTTCCGGGCCATGCCCAGGCCCAGCATGCCGAGGGTGTCGCTGACCCGGGTCAGCACGTCCACCTGCTGCGCGAGTCCGCCGACGTCGTCCTGTTGGGTGCGCAGGTGCAGGTCGAGCGCGTCCTTGACGCGCAACAGGTCTTCCTTGATCGCCGCCGACACGGTGTCGAGCAGCTCGCGGTTGCGGCCGCTGAGGCTGCCGCGCGCGTGCTCGACTTCGGACTCGCTCGGCAACTGCGCGTCGAGGTTGAAGGTTTCCCGGAGCGCGTCCAGCGCCGGGTGACCGCCCGCGCTGTGCGCGACGTGGTACAGCAGCTGGCGGGTCGGCTCCGCGGCGGGACCGCTGCGCGGGCCGCTGAAATCGTCGCCTTCCAGCATCTGGCGCGCCTCGCGCTCCACGCCACCGAAGGCGTGGCGGAGGGCACGGGTGGCCGGCATGGCATTGTCGCGAAGGGCCTCGGCGACGCACTGGGCCACCCACAGCATGCGGCGCAGCGGCTCGACGGCGACATCGGACAGCAGGCCGTCGATGGCGCTCACCAGCCCGGCGGCATCGGCCGGGCCCGCGTGCTCGGGCCAGTCGTTGAGGGACTTGCGCAGCGCCGCGAGGTGCGCGCTCGCGGTGCTGCCGGGCTTGCCACTCGCCGGCAGCGAGGCCGGCAGGTCGGAAGGCAGGGGACGGTCGAGGTTGGGTGCGAACAGGACGCTTTCGTTCAGCCCCACTTCGCCGCGCATCGCACGCAGCTCGTTGAGCAGGGGCAACAGCACGATCGGGATGTCCCGGTGACCGCCCTGCAGGCGTTCCAGGTAGTCCGGGAGCTGGACGGCACCGCGCATGAGAACGGCGCAGGCTTCGTCGCGGTTCTCGATCTCGCCGTGAAGCAGCGCGAGCGACAGGCGCTCCATCTCTTCAGAGACCATCGCCGGCGCATACAGCTCCACCATGCGCAGCGTGCCGTGCACCTGGTGCAGGTGGGCGGCGCACGCGCGCATGCGGGCGGTATCGCCCTTGTTTTCCGCAAAGGCCTCGATCTCGTCGCGGGCCTGTTGCAGTGTCTGGTCCAGCTCCGGCTTGATCCAGCCCAGCGTGGTGGTGTCGATCGCGTCGCTCATCACGGTCATGGTCGGACCTGCCCGTCAGCGTGGCTGCGCACCATGCGCATCCCTGGATCGAACATGCCCGGCGTGTTCATGCTCGGTTCTCTCATCGTGCTGCCAGCCCAGCGTCAAGCCGGCAGCTTGAAGTCGGCGACCGAACGGCGCAGGTCGGCGGCGAGCTGCGCGAGGTTCCCGATCGATTCCGCCGTCTGGCTCGCACCCTGCGAGGTCTGCGCGGTGATCGACTGGATCGTGTTCATGGTCTCGGTGATGTTCGACGCCGCGCTGGTCTGCTGCTGCGCCGCGCTCGAGATGCCCTGGATGAGGCCCGACAGGTCGGACGACACCTTTTCGATCTCGCCCAGCGCAGTACCCGCATCCTCGGCCAGTCGCGCACCGGCGACCACTTCCGAGGTCGTCTGCTCCATCGAGCTGACCGCTTCGTTGGTATCGGACTGAATGGTCTGGACCAGGGTCTCGATTCGCTTCGTCGCGTTCGAGGCGCGTTCCGCGAGTCGCTGCACTTCGTCGGCCACGACCGCGAACCCGCGGCCCGCCTCGCCGGCCGAAGCCGCCTGGATGGCCGCGTTCAGCGCCAGGATGTTCGTCTGCTCGGAGATGTCGTTGATCAGTTCGACGATCGAGCCGATCTCCTGCGAGCTTTCGCCCAGTCGCTTGATTCGCTTCGAGGTTTCCTGGATCTGGTCGCGGATGTTGTCCATGCCCGCGATCGTCTGGCGCACGACGCCGGCGCCCTTGGTCGCGATCTGCACCGAGCGCTGCGCCACGTCCGCCGATTCGGCGGAGTTGCGCGACACCTGGTTGATGCTGTCGGCGATTTCGCTGATGCGGCTCGAGGCGGAGCTGATTTCCTGCGCCTGGTGCTCGGCGGCCTCGGCCAGGTGCATGGCGGTGGCCTGGGTTTCCTGCGCGCTGGAGGCGACCTGCACCGAGGTATCGGTAATGGTCTGCACCAGGCTGCGCAGCTGCTCGACCGCGAAGTTGATCGAGTCCGCGATCGCGCCGGTCATGTCCTCGGTCACGGTCGCCTTCACGGTCAGGTCGCCTTCGGCGAGCGAACCCATCTCGTCCAGCAGGCGCATGATCGCCTCCTGGTTGCGGTCGTTGAGTTCCTTCGTGGTCTGGTAGCGGACCTGCTGCGCGCGGTTGAGCGAGTACAGCAAGCCGACGATCGCGAGCAGGGCAATGGCGCCGGACACGATGCTGATCCAGATGTTGCCCAGCAGGTTCGTGTCCTTCATCGAACCGGTCGAGGTGAAGGCGTTGAACAGGGTCTTGCTGTCCGACTCCAGCGCATCCGACCCCTCGGTCAGGCTGTTGGCCGCGGCCTGCGCCTGGAACAGGTTGGGCGTGCTGCCCAGGATCGCGTCGACGTCCTTGCGCATGTCGGCCCAGAGTGTCTCGACCTGGCCGAGGGCGCTGACCGCGCCCTGGTTGCTCAGCGCGGTGATCGACGGGTTCTCGCCACCCTCGCGCAGGCCGGTCAGGACGTTGTCGAAGACCAGCACGTCGCGCGCGAGCGCGTCACCGGCCGCGGTGGCGCCGCTGCCGCCGGCCTGGATCTCGGTGATGCGGCGGGCGATCGTACCCGAGAGCACGACCTGTCGCAGCGCGTAGTAGACCTGCGAGGACGGCGAGCCGCTGGAGGACATGGCGCGGACGAGCTCGTCCAGGTTCGCCTGCAGCTGCGGCACCTTGGCGTTGAAGCTGTCGATGTTGCCGGCCAGGCCGAGCACGGCCTCTTCGCTCTGGATCAGCTTCTCGGCGCTCTCGCCCAGCGGCTGCCAGGTCTGGGTGACCTCGCGGATCGGCCCGGCGACGCCGGTGGTGTCGCCGAAGTTGCTGTTGAGGCTGCTGATGTGGCCGTCGATCTGCGCCTTGGTCGCCTTGAACGCGGTGAACGCGTCCTGCTGGCCGCCGACCGCTTCGCGGCCCTGCACGGCCATCTTCTGCGAGAGCACCTGCAGGTCCGAGGCCGCGGAGCTCGCACCGCCGAGGCGGGACGCCTTCCAGACCGAGTAGCCCGTGTTGAGGCCGAACACCACCAGGGCGATGCCGAGCACCGTCAACCAGGTGTTGACGCCGTACTGGCGGACCTTGCCAACAGCGTTATTCATGTCAGTGCTCATGATTCAACCTCAAGTGTGTTGCGATTGCCCAGTTCAGGCCGTGCGAAGTCGGCGGCGGCCTGCCTGAATTCCGGAGTGCGGGTAAGGCGATCCAGGCTGAAGACGCCCCATTCGGTGTCGTCCAGCCGATAGCTGTGATCGATGAAATGCCGGTAACGGCCTTCCGCCCAGGTGCCGGCGTCATCCTGGGACGCGTCCATGCCCGCGGCGGCGTCGTGCCGCTGCTCCTCGTTGAAGCTGCGCTGTCCGTACAACTCGTCGATCAGCACGGCGAGGTTGCCGCCGGACTGGCGCACCAGCAGGATGCGCTGCCCTTCGTGGATCACCGTGCGCTCGGCCTGCAGGAACTGCTTGAGATCGACCACCGGCAGCAGGTTGCCGCGCACGTTGGCCAGGCCGAGCAGCCACGCCTGGGCGCCGGGGACCGGCGTCACCTGGGGCAGGGTCAGGATTTCCACCACCTCGTCGAAGCCCGAGGCCAGCCGGCGGCTGCCGATGCGGTAGCCGACGCCGCGCCACAGGCCCGGCGCGTCGATCTGCTCGGGCAGGCCGACGACGTGCGCGAGGCTGCGACGCTCGTAGTCGACCAGGACCTCGAAGGGCGTCATGTTCGTGTCCACGGCCGCGCTCAGTCCCCGAGCAGGTCGTTGATGCGCGCGACCAGCTCGTCCTCGCGCGGCGGCTTGACGATGTAGTCCTTGGCGCCCTGGCGCAGGCCCCAGGCCTTGTCGGTGTCCATGCTCTTGGTGCTGACGATCAGCACCGGGATGGCCTTGGTGTCGGCGTCGCGCGACAGCGCGCGGGTCGCCTGGAAGCCGTTCATGCCGGGCAGGACGACGTCCATCAGCACCAGGTCGGGCTGTTCGCGGCGACACACCTCGATCCCGTCCTCGGCGCTGCCGGATGAAAGCACCTGGTGGCCGTTGCGTTCCAGCAACTGGGTGAGGACCGCCGTGTCGGTCGGCGAGTCTTCGATCAAGAGAATGCGTGCCATGGATGCCCTACCCCCCGGTCAGGCGTTGCTGGGTTCGTTGGTTACGTGCGTGCGGATGGCGCCGAGGAGTTCCTCGCGCGTGAAAGGCTTGGTGAGGTACTGCTCGGAGCCGACGATGCGCCCGCGGGCCTTGTCGAACAGGCCGTCCTTGGAGGACAGCATGACCACCGGCGTCCCCTTGAACAGCTGGTTGCTCTTGATGAGCGCGCAGGTCTGGTAGCCGTCCAGCCGCGGCATCATGATGTCCACGAAGATGATCTGTGGCTGCTGGTCGGCGATCTTCGCCAGCGCCTCAAAGCCATCGACGGCCGTGACGACGTCACAGCCTTCGCGCTTCAACAACGTCTCTGCAGTGCGCCGGATGGTCTTGGAGTCATCGATCACCATGACCCGCAGTCCATCGAGGCTGCCCTTGCGGCCCTCGTCAAGCATTCCGTATTCCCCAAGTGCGGGCGCCATTTTATTTGTGGAGCATGGCGGCGCCTCGCTTGCCTGCCTTTATTCCAAGCCTGACCGCAACTGTCAAGCACGAATTGCATCCGGGCCCTGAAAAAAAGGGCCATTCAGCCGCCGCGTTCGCGATTTTCGAGCCGTCGTCGTCGTCCCGGCGCACCGGCCTGCTACCATCGCCCGACCCGTCGCCTGCCCATTGCCATGACGCTCGACATCGTCGTCCTGATGGATCCCATCGAGTCCATCAAGACCGCCAAGGACTCGACCTTCGCCATGCTGCTGGAAGCCCAGCACCGCGGCCACCGCCTCCATTACGTCCGCCCCGGCGGGCTGTCGCTGCGCGACGGCCAGGCCTTCGCGCTGGCGGCCCCGCTGGCCGTGGAGGACGACCCGAAGCAATGGTTCAAATTGGGATCTACATCACATTTTGAGTTTGGTCCCGGACAAGCCGTCCTGATGCGCAAGGACCCGCCCGTCGACGCGGAATACATCCACGACACCCAGGTGCTCGGCATCGCCCAGCAGGCCGGGGCGCTGATCGTGAACGACCCCCAGGGCCTGCGCGACTACAACGAGAAGCTGGCCGCCCTGCTGTTCCCGCAGTGCTGCCCGCCCACCGTGGTCACCCGCGACAACGCGACCCTCAAGGCCTTCGTGGCCGAGCACGGCGAGGCGGTGCTCAAGCCACTTGACGGCATGGGCGGCCGCTCGATCTTTCGGGCGCGGGCGGGCGAGGCCAACCTCAACGTGATCCTGGAGACCCTCACCGACGGCGGGCGGCAGCTGGCCATGGCGCAGCGCTACCTGCCCGAGATCAGCGAGGGCGACAAGCGCATCCTGCTGGTCGACGGCGAGCCGGTCGACTATTGCCTGGCGCGGATCCCGCAGGGCGACGAGTTCCGTGGCAACCTCGCCGCCGGCGGGCGCGGCGAAGCGCGGCCGCTGAGCGAGCGCGACCGCTGGATCGCCGCCCAGGTCGGACCCGAGATGAAGCGGCGCGGCATGCTCTTCGTCGGCCTCGACGTGATCGGCGATTACCTGACCGAGGTCAACGTAACCAGTCCGACCTGCATCCGCGAGATCGACGCGGCCTACGGCACGCGCATCGCCGGCCGCCTGTTCGACGTGATCGAGCGCCGGATGGCGTCCGCGGCGGCATGAGCCGGCCGGTGGTGGCGATCGCGGACCGGCGCGCATCGGGGGCCCCATGAGCGGCGCTGCCGCCGCGATGGCCGGCCCGCGCGTGCCGGTACGCCCGGTGCCCGACGAGAACCAGCGCCTGACCGCGACCCTGGTGCTGTCGCTGCTGTTCCACGGCGTGCTGCTGCTGGGCGTGGGTTTTGCACTCGAGAGCGCGGCGCCGGTGGTGCCGACGCTCGACGTCATCCTGACCCAGACGCAGAGCCCGCTGACGCAGGCGCAGGCGGACTTCCTCGCCCAGGCCAGCAACCAGGGCGGTGGCGAGCACGAGAAGACCACCCGCCCGCGCGACAACCAGGCCGGGCAGGCACCCCAGGCCGAGGCCGGGGTGGCGCCGGTGCCGCTGCGCGCGCAGTCGCCCGCCGCGCAACCCCCGCCGGAAGCACGGGT